>CAYNRM010000105.1:0-4587 GCA_964399555.1 uncultured Gammaproteobacteria bacterium
AATTGGAATTGAAGCATGTATTTCTGGTACCGGGTTCTTATTAGCAGAGGTTTATGTTGCAGGGGGAGGACACGAAAGCATTGCTCAGGTTCCTGTCAGAGAAACAGGTAGAACAAGAGCAATAGGTCATGCTTACACCAGGGAAAGTGATGTTTTTCCTGGTCAAATGGAGACTGCTTGGAAATTTCACGCTCCCCCGCAGCAAGGACTAGCGCTTTTAGAATCTTTCACTGCAGCCAATAATATTGGCAACCCAAACGTAGCACAAGCTATTGAAAGAGCAAAAATTATGGCAACCCCAGGCCAATCAAGCCCAATAAAACCCATTAGTTCTTACGCAATAGGCCGGTCACGAGCCGCTTAGTCTATTTTTTTGCATATTTCTGAGCATACATCTCAACTAATTCCTTAACATAGTCGCATCCTCAGGTATTGTATCTTACTTCTTAGAATACTGGCCCTTATACATTTTAATTAGCTCAGAAACAGTAGTACTATCTTCGGCGCGCTTATCTGCATCCCTGAATTTAACCAACCTAGGAAACCTTAAAGCATACCCCACCCCTGCCTCATCCTTCCCCGCTGTATGAATCGGCGACCTGGTAATCTCATCAGCTAAAACCTCAATCACAATCTCCGGCTTAATCCAAACCGAAGGCTGCAAAACCGCATTCACTCTTGCCGGTTTATGGTCAACCTTAATTTTATCCGCCCGTTTATGGATTTCCCTAAACTCCTCATCAGTCAACCCCGTCCCGATCTTAGAAACCGTCACAAATTCATCCTTTTCTTCATCATAAACTCCAACTAATAATGCTCCGGCTCCAAAATCCGATCTCTTCCCCCTTCCGTAAACGTACCCCAAAATCACACAATCAATAGTATCCTTCAGCTCACCTGAAGAATGCCTTTTTAATTTAATCCAGTTAAAATTCCTCGCCCCAGCCTCATACAACGAATCAGGCCTCTTAACAATCAACCCTTCCAAGCCTTTTGTTAAAGCCTCCTGCAACATCAACCCCATCTTATCCGCATCATTCATAAACTCCCCTGGTTGTTCGATTAAAACTTCGTCCCCCTCTATCGCTTTAGCCATAATCTGAAGTCTTTCCGAAAGCGGCGTATCAACCAAAGATTTGCCGTTAATATACATGATGTCAAAAACAAAAGCCTTTAGAGGTGTCGCTTTAGCTGCCTCCTCAATTCCATGCTTCCTTCTCCTCTTCGTAGTTTCCTGAAAAGGTAAAAACTCCTCTGATTCCGGATTAAAAGCTAGTCCTTCTGAATCCAAAATTATTGAATCCGCCTTAATCTGCTTCAAAACCCCGGAAGTAATATCCGGAAACATCGGCGTAGTTTCTTCCAAATTCCTCGAAAATAACCTGACATTCTTCCCCTTCTTATGAATTTGAATCCTAAACCCATCATATTTATACTGAACATGCGCCTCACCCTGATATTTCTCTAAAATTGATTTTGGATCCGGCAACCTCTCGCATAACTGGCTCCTAATTGGCCTCCCAAACTCCACATCCAGTTTCTCAACCGCCTCAAGCCCACCCTCCCATAAAGTCTTCCCAATCAACCCTAAATCAGACACCTTGTTATATGCGCCCTCAAGCAACTTTCGCTTCGATTTCTCCCCCAATTTAGCCGTCGCAAAGGCATCCAAAACCGTCGGGTCCCCAATCCCCAGCCGCGAAGTCCCCAAAGGAATCCGCACTAAATGCTTAGCCTCAACCCCGCTAGCCTTTTCAAGTAACCCAACAAGTGTAGAGACCTTTCTCTCAACTGTCCCATCCCCAGAGAACCTGGCAATCTCTTTTAAAGTCTCAAAAACTTCCTTAATTGTCATCCCGGACTTGATCCGGGATCCAGTTTTCTCACTTAACATCAAGGCAACCTTACCCAAATCTCCAAGTCTTCCGTAGTCTTTTAGCACTTCCTCCCTCTCCACCCCATATGCTCTGGCAATCGAAGCCGCTACATGCATCGTAGCCATCCCAATCTCAACAGGCTCATAAAAAGGCGCCACCCTCCCCTGAATTAAATAAGCCACCATCGGCACCTCATCAACCTCCACTTCCTTAAACAGCTCCGCCAAAATCTCAATCAAAGAAAGCCGCGAAGCCGTCCCCTCAAGTTTCTCAAAATATTCAGCAAGTCTCTTAAAAGTCATGTCTGGATTGTATAAAAAAAGCAGCCGACAGGCAACCAATATCTCGAAGGTTTTTATTACTTTTTTCTTATATATTTCTTATATTGAAATTGGAGTGACCATACTGTAAATTTAACTTGTTAATAAAAGGCATGGCAATTACTGCAGATACCGTAGCGGAGCGAAACCCAAGCTTAGGACTTACTTCTGAAATCAAAGCACGCTCCCCACACCTGCCTCCCAATGTGGAAGATCCTGAATACAGAGTATTTGATACCTCAGGGTTTAACACTCACGATTTAGAAATTTTCCGCAAAGGTATGGCTGCAGGGGCTATGGTCACAGCCGCTACTCTTCAAGATTTAATCACCAATCATATTAATGCAGCTTCGATTGCCGATTCCGTTGAGACACTCCCTCCTCATGTCATCGCAAGAATGAGACCAGATGCGCTGGCCAAAATAAGAGAAAGGCTAGATCCCCCTCCTGAAGTACTTAAAGCCAGATCAAAAGCAGCATTTGAGCAGGTGAGGGCAGATTTGCATCTTGTAGATCAGATCGCTCCTCATATCGGTGCACTTCGAGTTATAAGACACACGACCGGCAGGACAATTGTTGATTTACCACCTATCAGAGCGGATTTCAGAAAATAAAGTCAATCTAACCCCTTTTGATGACAGCAATCGAATTTTCTCTATATGGATAATCTTTAGTTATGGGATCCTTAATAACCTCCGGTCCTCTCGTCACCGACAACTCGCCTATCCCGTCCGGTCTTGTCAAAAATCCTACAGAATTAGTTAAACTCCCCATATCCAAAGCACTGATTATCATACTCCCCCCAGGCTTCAACGCTCTTACAGAACTCTCTAATATTTTCTCCCAATTAGAATCTCCTTTTTCCGGATCCCCTAATTTATTTACAGTGCTTACCTTCGTATTACGAATCACAACTAGGTCCCATTTGTCTCTTTCCTCATCCATCCGGGTTGCGTCTCCTAAAACGAAGTTATCCTCCGACATCTGGGAATTCAGAGCCTTAGCTGTTTCAACTTGATCAGGATCAGAATCAATCGCCTTATAGTCTAGTTTTCCCTGAAATATATTCTGCAAAGGGACAGCCTCAAGCGCCGCACCCGCAGCCACACTTAGAACTTTCACAGTCTCCGCTTTCCCTAACTTTTATAACTCCTGAGGAATATATTCAAATAAAATCCTCTGCATGTCCTCCTGAGCTCTCTCAGTTATATCTCGATAACCTTCTGTCTGTTCCATAAATTTCTAAATAGGATTGTAAATGATTCATTATTTCTTGTAAAATGCCCCTATGTCTGATGGCCCCAAAGAGTCACCCCTCCCACCTCAAGAAGATCTTGATGCACTGGACTTAGAAATGAAGCAAAAATATGAAGAAAAATTTAGCCCGGATAAAGTTCCGGATGAAGAAGTTAGATCTGAATTTGTCGCAGAGGCTATTGATGGAACTTGGGCAGCTACAGACATCATTCATAGTGCTGAATCTCGAAAATTAATCGACCCATTAACAGGCCTTCAAAACAGAGAAGGACTAAAATTAGCTTTAGCACGAATTTACCAAAATGCAGAAAACAATCCCGGAACTGAGGTTCACGTCTTCATGGTTGACCTGGATCATTTTAAAAAAGTAAATGACACCCACGGTCATAAAACTGGTGACGAAGTTATAAAAGCTCTCAGTGGAGTTTTAAGAAAAGCCACTGACACCGCATTTAGAATGGGGGGTGAAGAATTTCTCATCGTTACAGCTAATCCACCTCCAACTTTCGAGAATCAGCATGTTCAACCACTTGATCCTAATGTTTTTATTAATAAAATTAGGGTAAGAATTGCCAGTAACGTAGCCTCTCAAACAGTAATTCAAGATCAGGGCGTTAGCGCAGGCTTTGCTAAGCTCGAGGTAGATCCTAAGACCAGAAAATTTATAACTCAGGACGAACTTATCAGGAGAGCAGATGTGGCTTTATACCATGCAAAAACAACTGGAAGAAGAAGGGCAATCGCATATAAACCGAATATGACAATGCCTCAAAAAGGAAAGTAGCTTTATGTCTATTGATAGAAAAGAACAACAACCCTCGATGAACAAGCCAGAAAAGCCGGAGAACAAAGCTCAACATTAAGGGGTGTCTCAGCATTCTTGAATAATCTTGTGATTATAAAACCAGATTTTGGTCCCGATGATTTAACAAAACTAGCAAGAGATCTACAAGGACTCGCAGGTAGAATTGACAGACAAAAAACACCACTATCCGAAACTGAAGTTATGCCCGGCATGAAAGCTATAAACCTCGCAGAAAAAGACCTGAATCCTCCTTCACCCGCACCAAAAGCTTAAATATTCAACTTACCTATCACTATCAACCTCTTCGTATTAAACCCCGGCGGCACAC
>CAYNRM010000106.1:0-4523 GCA_964399555.1 uncultured Gammaproteobacteria bacterium
AATCAGCCATGTGATAAGGAAATATGAGAGTCCCGCTAAAGAGGCCTGGTTTTTGAATAAGAAATTTATCTTTTCTATCATGTGATTTATTCAACCATTTATCCTGACCTTTTAAAAGATATAATTGGTAGATGTCCTCGCTTATAAAGAAATTTCTTATTTTCCTGTCATTTCTTTCATTGTTTGTATTAGTAGTTTTATATGTCGAGCCTCCTCGAAGCTGGGAGATGGCTTCGGTACTTCAAATTGTGGCTTTCTTTTTGCCGCTTTTGGTTGGGATTACAGCTTTGGTTGATATTTTGATGCATTATTTACCTCACAGTTTCTTTATTTCTCTGGGGATTATTTTATTTCTGGCTTTTTATGCGGTTAATCAATTGAGTATCCTGACTGGAAGTTTGGTTGTTTTGGTGACGGCGTTTTCGGTGAGGGTGTTTCCTAAAATGAGGATGCCGCGTTTTAGGTTGACAGCAGGCTCGAAAATACCTAAACTTCATATGCAAAAGCAGGAAGCGCCTAAATTGAGGCGATTAAGGAGATTGCATTAAAATAATGAATAAATACTTTGCAACAACACCCATATATTACGTCAATGATGTTCCCCACATTGGGCATACTTATACAACAGTTGCAGCTGATGTGGTAACCCGATTTTGGAAGCTTAAGGGATACGATGCTAGATTGTTGACTGGTACAGATGAACATGGTGCGAAAATTGTAGAGGCAGCTAAGGCGCATGGTGAATCCCCTCAGCAGTACTCCGACAAAATTGCCCGAGAATTTAGAAAATCCTGGGATTCATTAAATATTGATTATGTCAGGTTTATAAGAACTACCGACGAGGATCATATAAAGACCGCTCAGGAATTTTTGCAGAAGCTTTATGATAATGGCGCAATCGACGCCAAGCCCCGTTTGTATGAGGGACTTTATTGTGTCAGTTGCGAAAAATTCTGGAAATTGGAGGATTTGAAAGACGGTTTATGTCCTGATCATCTAAAACCGCCGATTAAACACTCCGAGGAGAACTATTATTTCAATTTAAGTAAATACCAAGCCCAGCTTATTGATTTAATATCAACTGACAAAATAAAAGTCGGACCCCAAACCAGGAAGAATGAAATTTTAGGAAAATTAAAACTAGGTCTTGAGGATATTTCAATTTCCCGGGCTAATTTGGACTGGGGGATCCCCTTACCATTTGACCCAGACCATACGTCGTATGTGTGGATTGAGGCTTTAATTAATTATTACACTTACGGGAAACCTAACGGTAGTTGGCCTGCAAATTTACATTTGGTTGGTAAAGATATTTTATGGTTTCATTCCGTAATCTGGCCAGCTATGTTGCTCGCCATTAACGAGGAGTTACCTAAAGCTGTCTTTGCACATGGTTTTTTCTCTATTAATGGACAAAAGATGTCTAAGACTTTGGGGAATGTCATAAAGCCTGCTGATTTGGTAGAAAAATATGGGGTCGACGGGACAAGGTGTGTAATACTGGCCGCTTTCCCTTTTGGCGAGGATGGTGATTTTTCATTTGATAATCTGGATGCAATTTATACATCTCATTTAGCCAATGGACTTGGAAATTTGGTGGCCAGAGTGGCTAAACTTTGCGAGAACAGCGGGTTTGAAGCAAATGAAAAAGTAACTCATTTTGACCCTGAGGTTGAGAAACTCCTAAGTGAGTTTAAATTTAATGAGGCTTTGAGTTGGATTTGGAGGATCATTCAAAGAGCGGATCAGCGGGTTAATGAGACTCAGCCCTGGAAGCTGGACGGAGTTGATTTGAAGGAAGTTTTGGATGAGTTGGTTAGTTTGATTTTGGATGTGGCTTACAACCTGCAGCCGTTTTTGCCTGAGACTTCAGAGAAAATTTTGAAACAGTTTTCGGGTAAGGTCGCTGCACAGTCCCCGCTTTTTCCGAGAATTAATTCTTAAACTTAATTGAAGTTAGGAAGTTTTCTATTTCTCCCTGATATTTTTGTTCATCTTCCAGGCTTTTGGAAGAGATGGTTAATTGCCAAAGATGTGTACCTGAGGCAATGTAGATAAACCTCATGTGTCCGGAATCTGAATCTTTATGCATGGTCATGGCGTTTTTGTTATCTATTTTCGTTGGCATAACATTATAAGTGTCGAATTCGTAGACTTTGTTTAGTTTGACTGTTAAGGATTCTTCCGATTTAGGGTCGTAGAGTCTATCGATGACTATGCCCACTCCACTCTCGATGATTGCCGGCTCGTGGGAGATAAAGTCAGGTGAGGTTAATTTGAGATGGGTATTATTTCCCAGCTCCTTATCGATATTACCCGTCTTGATCCAAGCCATAGGGATAGAATAAGTCAGATAGTTATCCAGAGATTCAAAATCTTTTGCCGGGTCAACAGGCTTTTGTTCTACCAAGACGGTTTTTTCAGATTCTAGTGTTCGAGCCCAAGAGGGGTTGTTAATATTGAGGAAAAGAGCTGTGAACGCTAGCAGGAGACCTGTTAAGAGGAGGGTTATTTCTTTTTTAAAGTTGTGCAGGTTTTTCATTGCGTTATATAATACACTAAGTTTATGCCTAAATCAAATATTACAGGCCTAGTTGATACTCATTCTCATCTTTTTTGGGACACGTTTAAAGAGGATTACGACGAGACTATTTCTCGCGCAGTTGAGGCTGGGGTTAAGACGGCTATAAATGTTGGGGTTGATGTGGAGATTTCCAGGGTGGCTGCAGGGTTAGGGAGTAATAATCCGGAGATGAAGTTTTATTCGAGTATCGGGATTCATCCTCATGAGGCGTATAGATATAGAGATACGGAATACGAGATAGGAGATAAGTTAGTGAGTGATATAGCAGCGCTTGAAGAGATTTATAACAGTAACCCAGGAAAAGTGATTGGGGTTGGTGAATGCGGGCTGGATTCACTTTTCAATCCTAAGTATGCGCCTGACGGGGAGAGTATGGAAGAGTTGATGGAACTTCAGAGAAAATTGTTTAGGGCGCAGATTAAGTTGGCTAAGAAACTTGACCTACCTATATTAATACACTGCCGAGATGACAGAGGGAAGAATCCTGAGAATTCGCAGTGTTGGAGAGAAGCACTAGAGATGACATCGGATCACTACGGGATTTTGCATTGTTATAGTGGACTTATGCCAACTACTTTGAAGGCTTTGGACACTAAATTTTTGTTTTCGTTTGCCGGGAATTTAACATATCCTAGGAATGATTATCTAAAAGAGGCTGTTAAAGTAATTCCGCTTTCCAGAATTGTTTTGGAAACTGATTGTCCATTTTTGCCTCCGCAGTCGATACGAGGAAAAAGGAATGAGCCCTCTTCTGTTAAAGAGATTGCTGAATTTATTGCTGGAATTAAGGGGGTTACTTTCGACGAAGTTGCTCGACAAACAACTGAGAATTTCCTGAGGCTATTTAAGTTGCAAAGCTAAACAATTTTCTTTAAACTTCCAACGGGCCATTGATTGGTAGCGCTTAATCTCCTACCATATGATATGGGTTCAGTATTTATCTTATGCGCATAATTTTAAGTTTTTTTATCGGATTTTTTTCATTCTTTTTTTTGTCGGAGGTTTTTAAGAGAGTTTTCGGGAGGTATATCCCAAGCTTTGTCGGTATTTCAATAATTATTTTTGGATTTATCATCGGGTTTTTTGGGTAAAAATTTATTTATCCGCCTTTGGATTTACTGTCTGCCTTATTTGTTATTGGGGCGGGAGTCGGGTTAACGCTTCATCACTTATTATCCCGTCGATACATTATTTCAGAGCAGATGGAGTTGAAATTTTACAGGAAGCATGAAACTCTTATTGAGCGGATGTTGGAGATTTTGCCTGGGGCTTTGACATGGATTGCTTTAACTTCACCATTCTGGCTATCACTCACTCTGCCTTTTGCTGTTGCCTACTTTATTATTGCGGCAGATGTTTATTGGTTATTTAGTGCGCTGCGCGTCGCCATATTAATATTTGTGGGATATCGGAAACTAGCCTGGGCGAGGAAACAACCATGGCTTACTAATATAAAAAAGGATTTTCCTGCGGAGTGGGAGAATTACTACCATTTGTTAGTTTTGCCTACATATAAAGAATCTGTCGAGATTCTGGCTCCAGCGTTTGATGCAATTGCTAACTCTAATTATCCAAAAGATAAAATCTTTATGGCGATTGGTTTTGAGGCCTGGGATGATCCGGAGAAGATAAAGAAGACAAAAGAATATCTCGAGAAGTTTGAGAAGAAGATTGGCGGGGTTTTTATCACAACGCATGAACTTCAACCTGGAGAGGTAAAAGGGCCTGGGACTAACAGAAACTGGATGATTAAAAATGCGGTTACTCAATTTGAGAAAAAAGGGATTAAGGCAGATCAGGTTTTTGTTACAACACTGGATGCTGATTTTGTGATTCATGAAGAATTTTTGTCCGGGGCTTTGCACAAGTATCTTTCAACACCTGAAGATAAAAGAGATAAGAGAACTTATACCGGATCGTTCCTTTATTACAATAATTT
>CAYNRM010000107.1:0-4418 GCA_964399555.1 uncultured Gammaproteobacteria bacterium
GGGACTACGTATTTATTCGGTACTGCCCCATTCGCCACTGATGGTATGGCGATAGCCTATACAGCAGTTTATGACAATATCTTTAATGAGCTCTACCACTCTCCAACAACTGGCGCACTCCATATGCTCTTTAACGCCAGTAATAAAGCCGTCAAACCATACACAATTGTTGCCGGAACACCGTCTTTTGGAAACAACGGCCGTCTTTTCCTTAGAACTTCCGGAGATTCGATCGAATATACCTGGCCATATCGCATTTACGGTGTTTCCAGTTTTCGGGATATCATTCTCAAGAAAAACGGCCTGGATTTAGGCTCTTCTTTAGATGAGCTGCAGTCATTATTGATTGAATTTTCAATTGATACCGGATCAGGATACACGGCGTATGCAACTGCAACACCAGCAAATCTGGCAGCCTTATCAGTCTCAACCACCACTGGATTTTTATTAAAAATTAGAATCACCGCCCGCCCTGGTATGTTATTCTCAACTCAAACCAACCCTTTTGTAGTTGGAGAAGAAATTGAAGGCACTACCAGCGGAGTCACGGCAACTGTCGATGAGGTGTTTAATATAACAACTACTACCGGCACAATTATTCTCTCTGCTGTATCAGGAACATTTCTACCAGGTGAGTTAGTTCGCCGCAACTCAGACAATCAAACCCGCGCCACCAACGTTGTCACCAATACCCAATTTGCTCTTTTCCCATCTTTTAACAGCTATATTGATGGACTCCAAATTTTTACCAATACCGTAGGTCCAGGGGACTATCCAGGCCGAATAGTTAACCTAGTCTTAACAAATGTAGTTACAGGCAGTAGATATTATGTCTATAAAACATCCGACTTAACCTTACTTGGCTCTGGCGAAGCCTCCAGTAGTACAGTTACTATCGCTGACGTCGCCTATGTGGCTGATTTTGGCATAACTATTCGCGTCAGAAAGTCTAGTACTGCTCCTAAATACGTTCCTTTGGAAACCCAGGCCACAGTCAATTCAGCCGGTGTCACCGTTTACATAGGTCAGCAGTCCGACACCATTGCAAGATAAATTTATGATTTCCAATGATTTTAGTATTAATTTTAAAAAGAAACAGATTTATCACAACCTCAAAGGCAGTAAAAAAATATATTCGGTCGAAAATCTCTATACATATTTGCAGGACGTTTTTGATGAGCCGGAAAACATGAAATACCAAATCCCAATCCGGGCACTTTCTAAAACCAGCTTCGCCCTAATCAACGGCTGGCAAATAAACAAAGAAACTCTCGAATTCCTCAAAGGAAATCTGATCTTCCTAACTTAAATACTTGACAAGTTGTCAGGAAAAGCTTATATTTTTCATATATGTACCAACTAACTGTCGGCCAGTTTAAAGCTAAATTCTCTGAAGTTCTTGAAAAAGTACAAAAGGGCGAAAGTGTCGGAATTACCTATGGCAAAAGCAAAAAGAAAGTTGCAGCCCTTGTTCCATACGACCAACATCTAAAAAAACGGATTACTTTAGGCTCGCTTAAAGGAAAAGCTTCTTTTAAAATACACGACGATTTCAAGATGACCGAAGAAGAATTTTTAAATTCGTGAATTATTTACTCGACACTCATATATTTTTGTGGGCAATTTTTGAACCTGAGAAAATTACCAAAAAACTAAGAAATCTAATTCTTGATCCTGAATCAGTCCCCTACGTAAGCATCATAAGTTTCTGGGAAATTTCCCTCAAGTTTTCAAAAGGAAAAATAGACTTAAAAGGAGTCCTTCCGGATGATCTCCCTACAACAGCAAAAAAAGATGGTTTTAAAATAATGCAGCTCGACGAGAATATAACCTCCTCTTTTTACAAACTACCCCGGATTAAAAACCAAGATCCGTTTGACCGGATGATTGCCTGGCAGGCAATTTGCCATAATCACATCCTGCTGACTCAGGATAAAGGATTTGTAGACTATGAAAATCACGGTTTAAAAATATACCAATAATCACACTAAAGGGTTATTCTCTCTCATATCCAGGCCGTTGTTGATAAGTTTTTCGCATCTTGGCGTTATCATTACACTATTATGTACATAATTCTTGACATATAAATAATCCTCATGGTATTATTATTTTATGAATATCGCCAGTATAAACATAATTCCAATTACCTCAGCCCGCGGGAAGTTAGGCAGCCTTGCAGAAAAGGTAACCGGAGCTGAATATATTATCCTTACCAAAGACGGAAGTCCAAAAGCAGCTCTGGTTGATATCGAATACTTAAATAAACTTGAAAACGAGGTTAAAAAACTTTATCAACAAACTTTTATTGATCCCAATCTGCTAAAGTACACCCGTGTATTTAACTCTGGAGAAATAGAACAATGGCAAAAAGAAGACACCCTCTAAAAACTGTCTTTTTAGATTCAAGCGTGCTTTTTACCGCAGTTAATTCCCCTAGTGGTGGGTCATCAAAGCTATTTACCCTAAATCAGATTCAACTAATTACCTCCTCTCTTGTACTTACTGAAGTTGAAAGAAATGTCAAAAAAAAGTTGGAAACTTATCATCTGGAAAGGCTTTTTATACTGGTTTCTAATCTTAAAATTCTAAAACAGACTCCGGAGTCTTATTTAGTCAAACTGGCTCAAAAAGAAATTGCCCAAAAGGATGCAGTTATATTAGCTGAAGCCAAATCCGCAAAAACCGACTTTTTAGTTACACTTGATAAAAAACACTTCCTTACAGAACAAGTTGTTAAATTTTTAATACCCCAACAACCTCTAACACCTAAAATGCTTTTAGATATCATTGGGAAGAAGAATTACTAGATTAAAGCTATTATTGTTCACCCTTCAGGTGTATAGCTAAAAAAGCCCTCTTTCGTCGTTTACAAAGCAAATTCTTATGTGTTACTTTAAGTTGTAAGGAAAAAATGAGTGCCAAAAATAGCGATGTTCCTGACATTCATGATTTGGTATAATACCTATATGAAACAACATCGTGTATGGTATTCTCCTGATCCAAAAATAAGCTCTCCCGATACTATCCATCAGGTCTTAATGTTTGGTACACTCACAGAAATAAAGTCACTTAAAAAAACTCTTGGTTTACCCACAATCAGGAAACTTTTTTTAGATTACCCTAAAAAAGTATACACAGCTACTGCCCTAAACTTTATAAAAAACTTTATCCTAACAATTAACTCCTCTATACATGAGCAACAATATCTTAAAAATACACCTAGAAATACTGGATAAGAACCGGCGGGAAACTTTACAAAAACTTATCTCCTTTACCAAAGATTATATTTTGGGTGGAGGTACTGCCTTAGCACTACAAATTAATCACCGTAGATCTTTTGACTTTGACTTCTTCTCACAAACCCAAATACCTTCTAAATTGCTTGAAGATATGTCCTCTATATTTTCTATTGAAAATGTAACTGTTGATACTATCGATGAGTTAACTTTTTTTACTAAAGAACACATAAAAATTACTTTTTTGTATTACCCCTTTAAGCCGCATTTTGAACAAATAGAAACGACAGACGGGCTCTCAGTTTTCCCGGTAAAAGAAATTGCACTTCAAAAAGCATATAAGATCGGCAGGCGCGGGGAATATCGGGACTACTTTGATTTATATACAATTTTGAATGAGGGCCATATCAATCTCAAAGAGATTATCTCTGGGGCTAAAATAGCCTACAATGGAGCTTTTGATGAAAAATTATTCCTTGAGCAATTAGTCTATTTCAAAGACTTGCAAAACTTTGATATTATCCCGAGTAATAAAACCGGTCAAGCTACTCCGGACGAGGTAAAGCTTTATTTTGAGAAAATAGTGAAAATACACACTCAGTAATGCCTCTTACTCATGGCTCTAAAATCTGCAAAAGCTAATATTTGTTCACCCTTCAGGTGTATAGCTAAAAAAGCCCTCTTTCGTCGTTTACAAAGCAAATTCTTATGTGTTACTTTAAATACAAGGTAAAAAATGAGTGCCCTAAATGCTGATGCTGTCCTAAAAATGGCAGCTCCCTGTTACTGCGTGAACTGCTTAAACTCCCCTTCTTCACCCCAAAATTCAAAACTTTCAAACCCTAAAAAGAAAGGGGGCAGCGTATAGCGTAGAGATTACAGAGTATAGTTTTATATTTAAACTAAACGCTATGCCCTCTACCCTATACCCTAAAAATGTCAGATACAATTCTCTCCGGCAGATGGGTAGTTTATTATGAATCCGAGAACCGCCAAAAAAGAATTTGGCGTGACACCTCAGTTTCTGCCACCACCACGGATACCGTCAACGCTCTTTATTCTGCTCTCCAAAACCATTTCGATGAGCTGGGCCAAATGGATGATGGTGTCCCAATGTCCGCCCAAACCCCTACCGAGTATACAATCGGTATTATCGACGCTGGAGATAAAGACCCTTGGTTT
>CAYNRM010000108.1:0-4416 GCA_964399555.1 uncultured Gammaproteobacteria bacterium
GCCCTCTTGCCTTTGGATGGCTCCGGAGACTACTGTGCCGACTTTTTGCTCATATTCGTTAATAATGGCGCCTTTTTCAGCTTCGTGAAGTTTTTGAGTGATAACCTGTTTAGCTGTTTGCGCGGCGATTCTAGCAAAGCCGGGAGGAGTGATATTGGTCTCGCCTCTCCAGATTGAGATTTCGCCTGATGAAGGATCAAGTTCGGCGGTTAATTCTTCGAAATCGTCGGGAATAGATTCGTTCCTGAATGATAAGTCTTTTCTGTAAGCAGCTAAAGCGGCGAGCTTGATAGCTTCGATGATCACGTCAGTTTCAACCCCTTTTTCTGAGGCGATTTGATTGATAGCTGCGGCAAATTCTGTTCTGGCTTGTATTGGCATATTAAACTCCTCTCAGTCGTAATTACCAAGTTTCCAAGAAACAAGTTACAAACAAATCTCAAACTTTTTGTATCTTGTTATTTGTGACTTGGTCACTTTTTAAATCGTCGGATTTAAAAAGGGGTGGGAACAATCCCACCCTCACGTTACGGCTAAGTTTAGGTAAATTTTAATCCTATGAAAGAGATAAGTCAAGCTTGCACTGACATTGACACGCACTTAAATAAGCAGGTAACATCAGATTAATGGGCTTCTTTCAAAAGATTAGATCTACTGTTTACGATCCTGATTTTTATGCAAAGATTAGTAAGACTAGTTTAGGTTCAGCTTTAAAGTATTTCTTCTTGTTTATCCTGCTGCTTACTGTAATTAATACGCTGATTTTATCTTATGAATTAGGGGTGAAGGCTCCTACGGAGGTTAAATCTTTTGTTAACCAGTCAGTAAATTCTTATCCTTCAGATCTGGAAGTTAATATTGAGGACGGGCAAGTTAATACGAATGCACAAGAGCCATTTTTTGTGCCGTTTCCCCAGGATGATACCGAGTACGAAGGATTGAATAATATTTTAGTCATTGATACAAAAACCCCTTTTTCTTCGGCTCAGTTTGATCAATATAAAACTCTACTTTGGTTAACTAAGGATTCGTTGTTTTATCAAAACCGTGAATATGATAACCGGTCGATCGCCTTAAATGAGTTTGATGACATAAAAATTGACAGGACGTTTGTTCAGGGATTGGTTGATAAAGTTAATCCATGGCTTAATTACCTAGGTCCGGCATTGATTTTGCTGACTTTTATTGGGCTTCTTATCGGTTTTTCCTTCAATTTACTTTATTTCTTGTTTATAGCAGTGCTGATTTTCTTTTTGTCATCGATATTTAAATGGGGGCTTAAATTTTCAGGCGCTTATAAGACGGCAATATATGCTTCGACTCTGGCATTTATAGTGGATTTGGTTATTTTTAATACTGGGCTTTACACCGGATTTTTTGGTTTTCCATTCCTGTTTACATTAACAACGCTTTGCATAGTCACGATTAACTTGCAAAACTTTGAGAAAAAGAGTTAGTATTGATCAATATGGTAAACAGAGTTTCTATTGCTGAGGTTTTGAGAGAAGGATTTGAGGCTACTAAAAAGAATGCCAGCACTGTACTGCCGCTTTTTGTAGGAGCTCAGGCTGTGGTGTTTATCCTTTCTTATGTTTTAAACTCATCATTAAATTTGCTAATGATTCCGGTTATGTTGTTTATGCAAATGGCTATTTTTAGAAGTTTTAAATCCCCTATTTCGAAATTTGATGTAAATGAGATTCTGGATCTTAAGAATACCTCATTAAAGCCAACACTCTGGAAATTATTTGTAACTAATTTGATTTATGTATTGCTGCTGATTTTGCTTTTCCTGCTTTTAATTATTCCTGGGATTATCTTTTTGGTTTATTGGTATGTTTTTTCTTCTGTAGTTTTAGATCAACATCTGTCTGGGATGGCGGCTTTGAAGAAAAGTAAAGAAATGATTACTGGAAATTGGTGGAGAACTTTTGCACTGTTTGTTATCGCAGCGCTCCTTAGCGGACTGACAACTTCGCTGTTAACTGGCATGAGCGAGGAAAATGTATTTGTTGGCGGACTATTAATGGCAGTGGTTTCGGGGATAATGTCGATTTATTTTGGATACGTAGGTGTAGCTTATTACTTTAGACTTAAGAAGTAACTTTATCCTTTCATTGCTTCATTGTTAAATTGTTCCATCGTAGAACTGTAAGTTACTTGGAGAGTTTTTTGAAGGGTTTGCCGTAGAAAGTGCATTCTTTGGCGCCGCATTTGGTTAAGCCTTCATCATATTGTTTTTGAGTGATTTGAGCCTGACAAGAACCTTCGCAGGTGTATGCAATGTCTTTTTTTGGTTGATTCATATTTTAGATACTAGCAAATTAGAACCAACCTTTTTTCTTGGAGGATTTTAGGGAGGCTAGTTGTTCGTATAATTTTTTCTCTTCTGAGGAGAGAGTTTTGGGGAGGTCCATGCGAACCCTAACGTAATGGTCACCGAAGCCGCCTCTTAGGTTGGCTATGCCCTTGCCTTTGATTCTAATTAAGGATCCTGGGTGGGTGGCTGGGGGGACTTTGACTTTAACTGAGCCTGAGACTGTCGATATGTCGATAGTGTCGCCTAAAACAATCTGAGGGATTGCTAAGGCTGCATCAGTGAAGATGTCTGAGCCTTCGCGGAGGAATTTATCAGAGGTGGCAACTTTAAAGACGATATCTATTTCTTCAAAACGCATGCGGGTGCCGTTGTCTACGCCTGGGGGGACTTTGATTCTTAATCTTTTTCGTTCGGTTTTACCTTTATTATCCCTAACCTCTATTTCAATGTCTTTTTCTACTCCTTTGACCGCTTCATCAAAAGTGACGCTTAATGAATAACTAGGGCGGCGGCGTTCTCCGCCCCCAAATGGGGAGCCTCCCCCCATTCCGAAAATTTGATTAAACAAATCAAAGGGGTCTTCGAAATTAACTTCTGGGCCGTTACCAGGCTGGCCTCCTTGGGAGGACCAGGAGTAAGAGAAGCCTCCGAAAGGGTTACCCTGGCCTTGAGCTCCGCCAAAGGGATTGAAGCCTTCACCGAAAGGATTGCCGCCTCCACCACCTCCGGCTCCCCTGTCGAATGCAGCGTGGCCGAACTGGTCGTATGACTGTTTTTTATTGGGATCGGATAAAACCTGATAAGCTTCGGAGAGTTCTTTGAATTTTTCGGCGGCACCGGAGGATTTATCGACATCCGGGTGATGCTTTCGGGCAAGTTTTCTGTAGGCTGATTTAATCTCGAGTTCCGAGGCTGATTTGGTGATACCTAATACTTCGTATAAATCTCTTTTTGCCATAATTACTCCTCATCTGATCTAACTTTTCTAACAAATTTAATTAACCTTCTCTCAACTGCTCCAAACTTTTTAAAGTTCTTTTGGGACTGTTTTAAAGAAAACTTATTTGCCCCACCTATATAGTTTGGATCATAAAATTGTACTGCATCATCCTCCCAAAAGCACACCGGACAAATATAATATGTTCCCGTAGATTTCTCCTCTAGGGTTTTATATTTACAACACGGACAATTAAACTTTTCACTTTTAACAGTAAAAAACCCCGGTCTCCCGAGGTGACTGATTATTAACTGGAAAAGCTTCAACTTTTATCCCTCTTTCTTTTCGTCTCCCGCGGAATCTTCGACTACTTCCCCTTCGACTGTCTGGCCTTCGGATTTTGGTGATTCTTCTGATTTAGCTTCAGTTTCAGAATTTGTAGATTCACCACCTTCAGATCCAGCTTCTGGAGTTGTTCCAGGCTGATCTTTGTACATAGCGGCTCCGATTTTTTGGAGGGATTCGGCTAAGGCGTCGGCTTTGGCTTTTAGTTCGTCAATCGGGGCGTCTTTGGCTTCTTTGACTGCGGTAATTTTTTCTTCGACTTCGGTTTTGATGTCAGCGGGGACTTTGTCTCCAGCGTCTTTTAAGCTTTTTTCGGCTGTATAGACCAAGGTGTCAGCGTGGTTTCTAGCTTCAATTTCTTCTTTCCTCTTTTTATCAGCTTCGGCATTGGCTTCGGCTTCTTTGGTCATTTTTTCGACTTCTTCTTTGTTAAGACCAGTTGAGCCGGTGATCGTTATTGTTTGGGCTTTGCCTGAGGCCTTCTCTTTGGCTGAAACATTTAAGATTCCGTTGGCGTCGATGTCGAAAGTTACTTCGACTTGAGGCACGCCTCTGGGGGATGGTGGAATTCCGTCAAGGATGAATCTGCCTAGTGATTTGTTGTCAGCTGCCATTGGGCGTTCGCCCTGAAGAACATTGATTTCGACGGAGGTTTGGTTGTCGGCGGCTGTGGAGAAAGTTTCTGATTTTGAGCTTGGGATGGTGGTGTTTCTGGGGATTAAAGGGGTCGAAACTGAGCCTAAAGTCTCAATGCCTAGGGTTAGTGGAGTTACGTCCAGGAGGAGGACATCTTTAACTTCTCCGCCTAAAACTC
>CAYNRM010000109.1:0-4393 GCA_964399555.1 uncultured Gammaproteobacteria bacterium
GCTTGTCTGAGATCATGTTGGCATAATTTTGAGTTCTCAGACCTCCTGGGAAACCTGAGTGGGAATAATACTTTTTCTGAGTTGCTTTTTTACCAGTAACTTTAATTCCGGAAGCGTTAGTTATAACTACAAAATCTCCCATATCTAGATAAGGCACATAGTTAACTTTATTTTTGCCCATTAAAATTTTAGCTATGCTGCCGGCAAGGCGGCCTAAGGTTTGGTTTTTAGCATCTACGAGATGCCAGTCTCTTCTAATTGATTTTGCGGATACGGAATTGGTTGACATAATAATTAGGGTTTAGGGTAAAGCGTTAAGGGTATAGTTACTTTTAACTATACGCCATGCACTTTAGTCTACACTCTTAACCTCCTTTGCTTTTTTCTCTTTAACAGGCGCTTCTGATTCAACTACTTCGGCTTCGATTACTTTTGGCTGTTCAATTGTTTTAGCTTTTTTTACAGCTGGCTCTTTTGCGGGATCAAGTAAGAGGCTCATCTTGACAATCATTGCTCCGTCGCCCATTCGGGGACCGATTTTGGCGACTGTGGTGTAGCCGGAAGTTCGGGAACCAAGTCTAGGTATAAGAACGTTGTGTAATTTTTCGAGGACAGGTTTGTGAGGTAAGAATTGAGCGACTAATCTTTTGGAAGCTTCTGATTTGGCTTGAGTAATAATTTTATCGACTAAACCTTTGATTGCTTTAGCTTTTGGTTGAGTAGTTTTGATACTTTCTTCCAGGATGAGGGATCGCACTAATGATTTGAAGAGTGCAGTGCGTTGGTCTTTACTTCTACCGAGGTGTTTACCATAAACTCTATGTCTCACTTAAATTCAACCCTCTCTCCGCTAATTTCTCTGAGATCAGCCCCAAAGATTTAGCGCCTAAATTCTTAGCTTTCATTAGTTGGGATGGAGAGACAGTAGTTAATTTTCCGATAGTATCGACTTCAATTGCTTTTAAGGCGTTTGTGATTCTAACAGGTAAATCTAATTCTTCAACTGATGCTTTAAGGACATCATCTGTTACAAAAGATGGGGCTGCAGATTCTTCTGTTACTGCTACTTCCTGAGGATCGTAAACTTGCTTAAATTGGTTAGAGAGGATTTGAGCGGCTTTCGTAACAGCTTCTAAAGGAGTCATTGTGCCGTCAGTTGTGATTACCATAGTTAATTTATCAAAGTCAGTTCTTCTTCCGACACGAGTTTGGTCAACTGTGTAGTTAACTGAAACAACTGGGGAGAAAATTGCGTCAATTGGGAGAACACCGATCTCGCTCATTTTTCGCTCTTCAGCTGAGATGTAACCTGTACCGAGTTCGACTGTCATTTCTATATTTAATTTTGTTTTTGAATCGGAAATAGTAGCGATATGAGCTTCTGGATTACCAATTTCTCCATTACCCATTGTGTCGATATCAGAACCCTTAACTTCACCAGCTCCGGTTTTAACGATCTTAATGTGGATTGGCTTGTCTGAATAAAGCTTGATGCGGATCTTTTTAAGATTCAGGATTATTTGGATTACATCTTCAATAACTCCGGGAATTGTTGAGAATTGGTGTTGAACGCCAGTGATTTTAACTGAAGTTACAGCAGCACCTGTTAAGGAAGTTAACATGGTTCTTCTTAAGCTATTACCTAGAGTATGACCAAAGCCATTTTCTAAAGGTTCAATGTTAATTGTGGCGGTATTATCTTTTAAGTTTTCTTCAGTTACTTTAAACATATATTTATTTTATAAAAAAACGAACCAACTATCTTGAATAGTATTCAACGATAAGCTGTTCGTTAACTATACTCTCCATCTCTTCTCTTAAGGGTAATCGCAAAACTTTTCCGGTCTGAGCTTTTTTATCAAGCCAACCCGGAACCTCACGGGATTCCTCAAGATTCTTTTTAACTTGTGTATTATCCACAAATTTGGGTGAAATTGCAACAGTCGAGTTTATAGCAACTTTTGCTGAAGGAATTGACATCTTTTTACCGTCAACCTGAACATGCCCATGGGAAACAAATTGTCTTGCTTCCATTCTGGATTTCGCAAATCCCAACCTATAAACTATATTATCAAGCCTGAGCTCTAAAAATTCAAGTAGTGTTTGTCCGGTCGCGGTTTTAGCCTGGGCCGCTTTCTTAACTACGCCTGAAAATTGCTTTTCCATCATACCGAACATTCTTTTAGTTTTCTGTTTTTCTCTTAACTGAAGACCGTATTCAGAAAGTCTTCGCTTCATACGGTTACCTTTTTGGCCAGGAGGAATGACGCCTTTTCTTTCGATAGATTTAATATCTTTAGTAAAGAGGGCAACGCCTTCTCTTCTACTTAATCTTCTTTTTGGTCCGGTGTATCTCATATTTTGCTTATAGCTTATGGCTCGCTTTGCTTTATGGCTGATGGTTTTTTGATTTTTACCATCTGCTATCTGCTATGCGCTTATTTGCCACCCTCTATACTCGTCTCCTTTTCTTAGCCCTTGGGCCGTTGTGAGGCATTGGGGTGACGTCGGCGATCATTATAATGTTTAAGCCAGAATTTTTCAAAGCTCTAACTGAAGCGTCTCTGCCAGGACCTGGGCCTTTAATGTAGACTTCAATTTGGGCCATTCCCATGCCTTTACCTTTTAGGGCAACTTTTTCGACTGCGGAAATTGCAGCGAATGGAGTTGCACGGCGGGCACCTTTAAAGCCAGCGTTACCGGAAGAACTCCAAGCTAGAGTATTGCCTATGGTGTCAGTTAAAGTAACGATCGTGTTATTAAAGGTTGCTGTGACATAGAGTTTGCCTAAAGCGACACTCTTGGGAGCTGAGTTGGATTTTTTAACTTTATTTGGTTTTAAGGTTACTTTTTTTGGCATTTTATTACTTTGGTGGAGCGGATTTAGTCGCTACTTCCTTTCTAACTGTTCCAACTGTCTTCTTTTTACCTTTTCTGGTTCTGGCGTTGTGTCTGGTGTTTTGACCTCTGGCCGGTAAGCCTTTGCGATGTCTCATTCCCCGGTACGCGCCGATATCTTCAAGTCTTCTGATATTTTGGCTTATTTCTCTATTTAAATCTCCTTCGACTGTAATGCCTTCTAGAGCTTTTGCTAATTTACCAACTTCATCCTCAGTCAAGTCTTTAATTCTGGTGGTTGGGTCAATTTTAGCTTTCTCAAGCATAATTTTGACATTACTTCTGCCTATACCATAAATATAGGTAAGTCCAATATCTGCTCTTTTATCGTTAGGTAAATCTACTCCTGCAATTCTAGCCATATTTTTATCCCTGTCTTTGTTTGTGTTTAGGATCACGAGGACATATTACGAATAATATCCCTTCGCGTCTGACGAACTTACAACTGGTACATCTTTGTTTGACACTTGCTTGCACTTTCATAATTTTTTGCTTATGGCGTATGGCTCGTTTCGCTTTATGGCTTGTGGTATAGAAACCATCTGCCATCCGCTACGTGCTATACGCTATTTTATTCTAAAGGTAATCCTACCTTTGTCCAAATCATATTTGGCACTCATTTCAGCTCTGACTCTGTCGCCAACTAACAGCCTAATATAATGTTTGCGCATTTTACCAGATATGTGACATAAAATCACCCTACCAACCAATTCCGGTATTTCCGTGCTCACCGTTATTTCCACCCTGAATAAAGTATTCGGCAGAACTTCTAAAACTTTACCCTGAATCTCAACTACATCCGGTGTATCCATAACAACCTAAGCCGCTCCGTTTGAAGCGATATGCTTTTTTCAAAGCCAAAGTATTTTAGCAAACTTATGCCTTGAGCACAACCCATAGCTTCAATTAATTTTTAATTCTTAATTTTAAATTTTTAATCAAATTCAAATGAACTAAATAGAAATTTAAAATACTAAAAATTAGTACTTTCTCCAGTCAGTTAAGACTTCGGCTTGTTCGCCGCCGACTACTACTGTCATTTCGAAGAGGCCGCCCCAGGTTCCATCCTTGGTTGAGATTGTCCAACCATCAGGATCTAGAATTACATCAGGACCTCCCTGATTATAGATAGCTTCGATAGCGATCGTCATATCTTTTTTTAAAGGTAAGCCGCGGCCGGCTCGGCCGAATCCGGGAATTTCCGGATCTTCGTGGAGTTTTCTGCCAATTCCGTGTCCTACTAATGAGCGAACGACTGAATATCCATCTCCTTCAACTACTTTTTGCATGGCAGCACCAATGTCGCCGACCCGACTGCCGGATCTGGCCTGATTAATTCCCTGCCACATGGCTTCTTCACCGGCTTTAAGGAATTTTTCTTTAGCAGGATCTTTCACATCTCCGACTATTACTGACCAGGCGGCGTCGGTATGCCAGCCGCTAAGAACGGCGCCGACGTCAACGCTGAACAGGTCACCTGAGGCTAGCTTAATGT
>CAYNRM010000110.1:0-2057 GCA_964399555.1 uncultured Gammaproteobacteria bacterium
CCACCAGTAGCATCTGATCAAGTGCCCGGGCCTTCAGTGCCCCAAACTCCATCCACAGAGGGAGGATCAACACCACCTCCTGAGAAACACTTGAACCTAACAAAAGTACTTCTTGTGGCTGGTATCCCAATCATTCTCGTTGTGGCAGCATTGAGCGCTTATCTAATCTTAGGCGTTGGTAAATCAGCCCCTGAAGCTGATACTTCATTGCCTGTTGAACAATCTGAGCAAACTCAAGCTCCTCTTACGAACCCTCCAGAGCAAATAGTGGCTCCGCCACCAACTGCAGCTTTAGAACCGCTACCTGGAGCAGCCACACCGTCACCTTCGGTTGAAGATATTTCCTTACCTGCGGTCCCCGAATCCTCACCTGCGACTTCGCCGACATCGGCAATGGATAAATTAAAAGCCAGACAATCAGCTTCTCCGAGCCCAACACCGGGGGCTTCAGCTTCCGAGAGTTTACCAACGAACTGAGAGTATTTAATGCTAACTTAGGATGTCGCTACGAGGCTTTAATAACAGAGATTCCCATGAAAGGCACCAACACTTCAGGAACTTTTACTGTCCCATCTTCTTGTTGAAAATTTTCTAAGATAGCGATTATCGCTCTTGAGGTGGCAACTAGAGTCCCATTTAACATGTGGGCAAATTCGACATTTTTACCATCATGGTAACGAATATTTAAATTTCTTGCCTGATAATCGGTAGTATTAGAGGTTGAGGTGACTTCTCCCCAGTCGTCACGGCCAGGCATCCAGGCTTCGAGGTCGAATTTTCTGGCAGCTTGAGCCCCTAAATCACCAGCGCACATCTCCAAAACTCGATAGGGAATACCTAAGCTTTGCCAATACTCCTCTTCAAGTTCTAAAAATTTTTCATGCATTCTTTTTGAATCTTCTTTTTTGGTATATGCAAACATTTCTACTTTGGTGAATTGGTGAACACGATATAAACCTTTGGAGTATTTCCCATAAGCACCAGATTCCATTCTGAAGCAGTGAGAATACCCGCCGTATAACTTTGGGTTATCCAAGCTCTGGATGATTTCATCTGCATGATAACCGGCAATTGTGACCTCGGAGGTGGCGATAAGTCCAAGATCTGATTCTTCAATTTTATAAGTTTGAGCTTCTTCCCCTTTGGGGTTGTATCCTGTACCAAGGTAGTACTTTTCCCTGGCAAGATCAGGAGTAATGATAGGAATAAAGCCTCGATGTGTCAGGAATTGCAGGCCATAATTGATCAATGCAATTTCTAAAAGGGCGCCAGCTCCTTTTAAATAGTAGAAACCGGAACCTGCTACTTTAGCACCCTGCTCAAAATCCAGAATGTCCAAGTTTTTACCAATTTCAACATGGTCCTTGGGAGAAAAATTAAACTGGGTTTTTTCGCCAATAATTTTAAGTTCGACGTTTTCTGCTTCTCCTTTGCCGGCCGGAGATTCATCAAAAGGGAGGTTAGGAATTTCGTGTAGTAAAGATTTAAAGTTTTTTTCTATTTCTTCAAGTTCCGGTTCCAGCGTTTTTAACTCTTCTTTAATCCCCTTCCCTCTTTCGAAATTTTCGCGGCTTAAAGTATTTCTTTCCTGGCGCAAAGCCTCAACTTTTCGCAGAATTTCTAATCTTTTTTTATCTAGTTCAAGAATTGTGTCAATTTTAGAGGGGTCGGAGTTTTTCTTGCTAACTCCGGCTTTTACTAAATCTGTTTGTTCGCGAATTAATTTAATATCTATCATAGTGCTTCCTGAATTTTACCAATAACTTCTTCTTTTTCATATTGCCTAATAAATGCACCCGCTTTGGGACCGAAGTCCTTACCTATTAGAACCTGATAAATAGCTTGGAATCCTAGTTTAGGATTAATACTTTGCTCTTTTGTTAATTCATAGAGTTTTGTTTGCAAATCTTGCGCGTTAGCATCAGTATTTATCAAATCAATTGCCAATTTTAAGTAGTCTTTTTGTTCGTTAGATAATTTGAAATTATTTTTTAGATTTTCAGATAATCCAAACTTCAGTTTTTCTGGTGCGAATTTTTCCAGCCAGATTCTAGCAT
>CAYNRM010000110.1:2067-4368 GCA_964399555.1 uncultured Gammaproteobacteria bacterium
CACGAAAACGGGGCAGAAAAGTTTTTTCTTTTTTTGGAAGCTCACCCAAATGGCTTAACTCGAAAGCCCTTGCAAAATCCGGCTCTGTTTCATTTACGAAAGAGGTGAAACAGCGGTCGTATTCATCGAATAAGTCGGGGATTGCCATGGTGCCGTTCGGATCGAAGTTCACCTGCTGTTTGTAATCTGCGCGACAGAATAAAAATCTGCCCAGCTCCAATGGAAGTAACTCAGTTAAGTCACGAGCTTTCAAACCAAGACCTTTTGAGGATGCCATTTTCTTTCCACCAATGAGAAAGAACTCATAAGGCAGATTAAAAGGTTCCTCGATATTAAAAACTTTTTTAACCAGTTCTCTGGCGATGTCCCGGGAACCACCGGCTGATGAATGGTCTTTTCCGGCGCCTTCTATAGTTACACCGATTGCTGTCCAGTGGGCAGGCCAATCAACTTTCCAGGGTAGTTTTCCGTTTCCTCCAAATGGAGAGATGCGGCCTTCGAGGTCGCAGCCTTTTGCCCATTTAACTAGTTCTGGTTCGCATTTATATGCGACTGTTTCACCATCCCAATCAAAAACTCTGGTGGTGCCGATTTTGCCGCAGTTTTCGCAAATAACCTGAAGAGGCAGCCAGTCGGCTTCTCTTTTTTTGCTACCGGAGATTTCTTCGTAAATATCCTGAATTCTACCAGCATGATCTAAGGCAAGTTTAATTGCTTCATCGAATTTGCCTTCGTGATACATATCCCATGATGATAAAAACTCAGGTTCAATACCAAGAGATTTCATTGAGTTTTTGTAGTCATCAGCAAAGTAAGCGGCGAAGGAATTAAAGCCTTCAACCGGAGATGGGGCATTTCTTAGCGGGAGTCCCATGTATTTAGAAAAATTTTCTTCCATAGTCGGTGGCAATCCATCGATTGGATCAAAATCATTTATAACGAATGTGAATCTAACATCTTGTTCTTGATCTTTTAATGCTTTGTAAATAAGATCGTGGACAATCGGTCCGCGAAGGGAACCGATGTGAGGAAAACCCGAGGGCGTGAACATATCATCCACTAGATATGGCTTAAATTTTCCTGATTCAATAATTTGCTTCGCAACTTTGTCTGCCCAGTACATGTGGGCTTAAGTATATATTTTTCGAGGCTATTTTGGAAGCTACCTTGAAGATAAACCTATATGTTCCTCAATTTTATCGACTCTTATGCGAGTTTCAACACTTTCATGATTCAGAACCTTTAACATTTCACTCTGGTCTTTGGCTAGCTTATTCACAATTTCTCTCAGTGTTCTCTGACCTTTCTCAAGTTTATCGACTTTTTGATCCAGACCTGTCACTTTTTGATCCAGACCAATAAACTGTTCATTTAATTCTGAGACCTTTTTGTCAATTGGTTTCAGTTTAGCTTCTATTACACTTCCTATCTGCTGCAGATCCTGCTTAGTTAACATAATTTTAGTCTATTCTTTTAATATTTTTAATGCAAGATGGATTTTGGATGTCAAAGTGGAATCCGTAGCTAATATTTGCTAAAATTAACACTCTTGGCGCGTTCGTCTATCGGTTAGGACTTTAGATTCTCAATCTAAGAGGACGGGTTCGACTCCCGTACGCGCTACTTAGATTTAAAGCATGTTTTTGATTTTTGTCGCCTCTTAAGCGTATGATTATATTAAATGGTTAAGGTATGAATCTAAGACCTCTTGAAATTAAACAACTTCCACCGCCTCTTTCTTTGAGAAAATTAATTGGACCGAGCTTTATTATTCTCGCTCTGGGATTAGGCAGTGGAGAAGTTATTCTCTGGCCATATTTAACTGCAAATTACGGACTTGGGATTATTTGGGGCGCTATTCTTGGGATTACCTTTCAATTTTTTATGAATATGGAAATTGAGAGATATGCATTGTCACATGGAGAAAGTATCTTTGTAGGACTTGCCAGAAAAATCAGATGGATATCTTTTTGGTTCTTAATTTCTACTTTTATTCCCTGGATGTGGCCGGGTATTATAGCTTCTTCTGCAAAATTTTTGGGTACAGTTATAGGGATGGAACAAACCCAATACTTAGCAATGGGGCTTTTGATAGTCATTGGGATGATTTTATCTTTAGGGCCAATTCTTTATAAGACTGTCGAGACCCTTCAAAAAACTATCATTATGGTCGGAGTGCCTTCGGTCTTTCTCTTGAGTATTTTACTTGCGAAGCCAAATGACTGGATTAAATTGGTTCAGGGAACTGTAGGGATTGGGGAGGGATTTCTTTTCTTGCCGGAAGGTATTGCGATTGCTTCA
>CAYNRM010000111.1:0-4320 GCA_964399555.1 uncultured Gammaproteobacteria bacterium
ACAACCATAACATCTAGTTTTCCAAATTCCACCACATCTGTCAATTGCCAATATAATAGAATCAAGTCCGTCGCCCTAATGCAGTTTCTCTCCCTTTTGCATCATCTCTAAAATAACTTTCATTCTTTTCTCCCGGGTCTCTGGTTTTTTTGCAGTCACAAGTCGAAAATAAATGGCATACAGATTAGATTTATTAAGAGTCTGGTAAAATTCATACGCCATTTCATCCTTTTTAAGCTCATTCAGAAAATCCTCCGGTATAACCGCATCTTTTAAGTCGGCATAAGCCGCCTCCCATCTCCCGTCCTTTTTAGCTTCTTCTATTTTTTCTAAGCCAGATGCCCTCATCCTACCCTCTTTAATTAGTTTTGCAACAATATCGACGTTTCTTTTAGACCAAATACTTCTGGGCCCTCTCGGAGTAAATTTAACCAGGTAACATTTTTCATCAAAACTTCCCGCCTGTCCGTCAATCCATCCATAACATAGAGCAACTTCCAACAGTTCATTACAACCAATCGCCTTCATCCCACTTCCCTTTTTGGGTACTTTAATCCATACTCCTGGAGTAAGTTTATGTTCTTTTTCGAGAAACTCTTCAAAATCATTTGGAGTTTCAAATGCAATTTTAGGATAATCGTCACCCTTCATATCACAAAGAAGTTTGACCGCTTGGAATTACCATTAAACAGAAAACAAAAATAACAATGGCCCCAATCGCAATTCCAATAATCAAATCCTTAGATAATTTAAAACTCTGGGGTTTAGCAACTCTCGATCTCTTCTTAGACTTAGGCATAAATCAACTATAGCATATTCAATTAAGGCAGAGAACTACTTAATAGAAATACAACCTTACCTTTTGGATGGCCTTTCTCAGCGTGATTAAAAGCATCTTTAGGAAGTACGCACTATTTTAAAGTTACTTCAAAAAAAGAAATTAGAATGGATACCCCTTGAATCCTTGAATACCTTTTGCTGCTGAAATCTCACCTGTTAAGTTAGCAATATGTAAAATCAAAAAATTATTAATGAAAAATGCCAGATTCTGTTTTCCTATAACCAGCCTCTCAATTTCCCTATCCAAATCCTCCTTTTTAAGTGACGCTAAATATCCGTCACTTTCCCCATAAACTTTTTTAGCAAATTCCTTAAGCTTGGGTAAATCAATTTTAACCTTCTGAATCCATGCACTATGTTCACTCCAATCATCTGAAGAAGGCATCACCCCAGAAACTCCCATCTCTTCAATAGCTGTTTCAGCAGATAAGGGCGTTTTCTCCAAAAGCATTGTCGATAACACAATATCCTCAGCGATAACTGAATGCGCATAAGCCTGAGCCACAGTCAACTCTTTATCAACAGCCTTAGAATGCACTAATTCCTCCTCCACATCCGCCATAGTAGCCTCCTGCGTATCATGAGCCGACATTAATTGTTCCCGAAGTAAATCTATTGAATTCATAAAGAGAGTATAGAACGGGTTAAAAAAATTAACAAGTTATTCTCTGAAAGAGCCTGCAGTAAATGCGCATTGTCTGCCGGCTGGAATAACATCAGGCCCTAAAGTAACCTCTATAGCAGTGGGCGTAACCGACATGGTTTTTTCATCATTAGCATCACCATTAACGACATACTTAACGCATACCCGGTTATACCACTCAACTGGCTCAAGCGTTGTTCCTCTCTTGCGAAGAAAAGCTTTTATTCTAGAGGGTTTTACATATTCTTGAGATATCAGCCTAACTCCTTCTTTCAAAAGATCACCGAGTTGCTCCCATCTCTCATCACTACTCTGCTCTAAATCTCCCTCAGGTATAGCAACCCCTTTGGATCTGTTAAGCAACACCATATTATCAGCCCAAGAAACTTTAACTACTTTACCAGCTTTTCTAGCATCAACTAATTGTTCCTGAGTTTCTATAAAGTCTGAAGGGATTAATATTTTTTGCAGTCTTCCTAATTTATCAGAACCAATTTCTTTCTCCCAAAAATCTTTTAAGTTCTCATCAAAGATCAAAGAGAAAACCCCTTTATTGCCAATTGCATTAAAATTACCTGAAGATATTATCTGCTTTTCTCTAATACCTAACCTGCTAAGCGCTTTAGAAGAAAGCAATGTCTCATTAATAACACCATGATATTGATTCCAATCAGGTTTAATTTTTCCTGCGCGCACTTGTTCCCCGTCTAACAAATCTATTTTTAAGCTTTTCTTAGATAATTTTTCCAAAAGTTCCACAAACCTTTTTGCATTTGAAGTATGAGGATTACCTTCTAAATAAGCTCTTAAAACAGCAATCTTAAATTTCCCATCTCCGGAAGGTAACGCCATAGCCTTTATGGTAGGTACAAGCAACGCAGCAGTCGATTGATCCATCGTTTGTATTCCATAAGCCAACTGCTCTGCAACCATCAATGCGCTTGCACTATCCACCCCTTCTAATTCATTCATCTTGATCTGACCATTCTCATCTAAAATTGCGTCAATTCTCCACGTTGGAGGAATTTTATAATCTACTTTCTCGCTCAATTTGTCTTTATAAACTTCAGGAAGATTATGAAGTGCTTTACCAACTGCCAACAAATCCCCACCCAATAATTCAAACTGCTTTTGAGATTTTTTTGGTAAAAACACTGGCTCGGCCGTAATACGAAAAGTAGGCTCCTTTATCTCATCCCTACCGTAAAAAGGACCCGTCTCATAAATAGTGTCATAAGCCTTATTCGAAGAATCGACTAACCTGTCAAATTCCCCAAGCGTCAATCCTAAACGGCGAGCTATCTGTTCCCGGTCGTTCTCGTGTATTTCGTAAGGATGGTTTAACATAAAATTTGGCTTAAAGAAAACCACGTACCTTTAAAAGATACGCGGCAACCCTGAAACGGTATTTGCCAAACATGATATCTTACCTCAATTAAAGAAAAAAATCCATCAGGATAATGTCAGGATTAGGTAAGTTGGTTAATTACACTTAAGCGCTTTTTTGCATTGAGCCTGGGAATCGCCTTCCAGGTTTTCGCAGGCTGCACAGGCAGCCGCATTTGAACTAGTCGCTCCAGGCACAGGACTTTGAGTGATTGCACCCATATTTTCCATCATCTTGCTCATATCCTGAAATTTGACCTCTGTCGGAACAGCAAACATAATTGGATCTACTGTCCAACTAGCGCAGGTGTAATCAACCTCTTTATTCAAATCAACAGCCTGAGTAGAGCCGGTTTGCCCACTCATCTCTTCAATTGCAGCCAGAGAAGTTTTAAATCCAGTCGTCTGGTCGTCCATCCAAATATAAACATCCTTGCCATCATTAATCATATGGGACGGCGTTACTTTACCGTTTACGTTAGATGAAAAATCTCCTCTAAATTTCCCGGAATTTAAATATACAACTCCCGAACTTCCAGTTTCTGTATCACTAAAATCACATTTCTGATCTCCAACCATACTCATAAAATTCTTTAAAGAAGCTTTCTCGGAAGTTGCAGGAGCTGAAGAAACTGAAACCTCCGGAGTAGCATCCGAAGGATTAACCGCCGTCTCGGAAGTTGGATTCATAAAATAATATCCACCAGCTAAAGTAATTAAAATTACTACTACAATAGTTACTAGAACATTTTTATTCATTTCCCGTAGATTATATCCGCAAGTCTTTAATTATTCAAGCACAAAAGTCATCTCTTTGGCGAGCTGCCCAGGCGTTAGTTATCTCATCCGTCAACAATGCAAACCCCGATCCCCTAACTCCACCCTTTTCCCATTCATCAGTTAGGTCTTTCCTTACCTCAATACTTTTAAGCCTTAAATTAATCCAATCATCTCCTCGGCCCTGTTTGCGATAACTTCTCAAAGCTCTTTTTATAGCCAATTCCGGATCCTGGGATTCTTCGATTCTTTCATAACCTACTCTAGCCAACCAAAGTTTAAAAGGCTCCGCATTAGGAGAAGGAATGGATTGAATAAGCCGGAACATTGTTTCTGTATCTGCCACATCAGTAAGATAATATTTACCATCTGAAGCCTTAAGTTTCAGTCGGTTACATTTTGTAACCACCTGACTCCCTTCCTTGTTTAAGCGGTTCTTCAGAACCTTCCAGTAGTTGCGGCCATCTACGCTGCCGCTCAACACTCCCACTACATCAACAACCGAAAAGTACCATTTCTCCTCCTTTTCACTCCAATGTCTGCGAATTTTTTTACCTTCAAAAAGAGTTAGCGATAAAGAAGCTTTCTTGGAATTATTATCCATAGAATTACCAAAACCAAAGAATAACCGAAGTCAAGAGATTAATTTCACCAACTTCCGCCTCCCCCACCAC
>CAYNRM010000112.1:0-4266 GCA_964399555.1 uncultured Gammaproteobacteria bacterium
GTGTTTGTGGGGTCGGGGATTTTTAAAAGTGGAGATCCGAAGAAGCGAGCGAGAGCTATAGTAGATGCAGTTGCTCACTTTAATGATCCGGAAAAAATTGCGGCGGCTTCGGAGGATTTGGGAGAGGCGATGTCGGGTCAGGAAATATCGAAATTGGAAACAAAGTTATCAATGCGGGGGATTTAACTTCAATGAAAACTCTTAAATTAGGAGTTTTGGCTTTTCAAGGCGACGTAGCCGAGCATATTCGAGCTCTCAAAAAGGCTGCTATTAACCTAAACCTTCACGTATCTATTGTTGAGGTGCGTAATACAAAAGAGCTCCAATTATTAAGTGGCTTGATTATTCCTGGAGGGGAAAGTACTACTTTGTTTAAGCTTTGTGAAAGGGAAGGTATGCTAGAGGCGATAAAGGAGGTTCCGGCAATTTTTGGAACTTGTGCAGGAGCGATAATGTTGGCTAAGAAAGTTTTGAGCAAATCGGAAGGTCAAAAGAGTTTGGGGTTGATGGATATAGAAATTGATAGGAATGCCTACGGGAGGCAGGCTGAGTCTTTTGAAGGGGGGCTAGATACAAAATTAGGGAGAATTGAGGCAATATACATACGAGCCCCCAGAATTTTAAAGAAGGGTAAAAGTGTGCGTATTCTAGCTGAGAGAGATGGAGAAGTGTTGGCTTGTGAAGAGAAGGTAGGTCCGAATTATTATTTGGCCGCGTGTTTTCACCCTGAATTAACAACCTCAGTATTTCATGAGTATTTTTTAGAGCACTTAGCGAATAATTAATTTCTCAGATAGTGATTGACCGCTTTCAATCCTGAGAATAGCTTCGGCTAGAAGGCCAGCTATGGTAACGATCTCGATTTTAGGACAACTTTTCACTTCTTCGGGTTGAGGGATGGTGTCGGTGATCAAAACTCTTTCGATAGGAGAATTGTTAATCTTGTCAATAGCACCTTCTGAGAAAACTCCGTGGGTTACAGCTGCCCAGATTTTTTTAGCTCCACGGTTTTTGATAAGTTGGGCGGCGTTGCATAATGTTCCGGCTGTAGTGGCCATGTCATCGACCAGGAGCACATCTTTTCCTTCTACGTCACCAATAATATCCAAAGCTTCGGACTCATCCCGGGAATGAACATCTCTGACTTTGTAAACGATAGCTACTCCGTGAGCGTTAAGTCTCCTGGCGTAAGCGGTAGCGGTAGGGACGCCGCCTTTGTCAGGTGAGGCCACAACAAGTTCATTAAAGTGTTCCTGTTCAATTCGAGGGATGATTGAGTAGCTGGCATAAAGATTGTCCCAGGGAGTTTTAACGAATCCCTGAAGTTGTTCTGAGTGAATATCCAAAGTACAGATTTTATCTGCTCCGGCGAATTCGATGGCCTGGCCTAGAACTGAAGCTGAGATTGGGACACGGGGACGGTCTTTTCGGTCTTGCCTCGCATAGCCAAAATAGGGGATTATGACGAGTACTTCGTCAGCTGAGGCGCGTTTGGCGGCGTCTATCATAAGGAGGAGTTCTATTATGTTGCTATCGACGTTGGGGGGACAAGTCGATTGAATGATGATGACGCTACCTCGTCTGATATTGATTGGTATTTGGACTCTGGATTCACCGTCGGCGAATTTGGTTATGGGTTTATAAACTTTGGAGCCTAGTATCTTACCGACTTGTTCGGCTAAAGCGGGATTGGAACTGCCTGTAAGTAATACAAATTCGCTCACTTTTTCTTTTAATACCTCATCAGATAATAACGTCATGTCAGAATGGTGCGGCATGTGAGGGTATTATACTGAATCTTATAAAGAAACACTACTTTTTAAATTTGGGAAGGAAGGTTGAATAATCCAGGCCGTTGACTGTATCGTCGTTGTTTAAATCAGCTTTTTTTTGAGTATCGCTTTCAGGCTCTCCCCAGGCTGCGTACATGATTGACAGGTCGATAGAGTTAATTAGGCCGTCATTATTAAAATCAGCAACATTAGGAGGGCTTGAGGTTTGAGAATCTGGATTGTTGGTAGTAGTTTCTTCGGTTTGAAGGATTGTAGTAGAGTTTATTGTAACGTTTGCTTTCCCGAAAGTGTCGCCTATGCCTTCACCAGCTCTGTTCAGTACTTTGATTGAGGTGGTTTTTTGATCAAAGGTAATTTCGGTTTGAGGGGAATCACTATTTTTAACCTCAAAAACCAGGCTGGCGATGATACCACCGCCTGTGACTCCAGAATTGCTGTCTGTGCCTAAGGAAACTAAAGCATTTCCAGGCTCGAGCTTAGGATCTATTAAAATTCTAGGGAGAAATTGGCCGGGAGAGATGCTTTTTAAATCTAGAATTTCGGGATCATATTTGAAATTTAAATCAGTACTGTTTATTTTATTTTCACCGGCATCTGCAAAGACATCAACACTGAATTGTGACGAAGCATTTACCTGGATTTGGTCGGGTTTAAACGATAGACTAACCCCGGTTAGAGATGCTTGTGAGGTTGCTTGTTGAGGGGATTGGACTAAGTATACTCCGGCCCCTGTCCCTCCTACTAAAAGTAAGAGGACTGTCATTGCTCCCAGAATCTTAGGATTTACCAGGCTAAATTTAAAACTCGGGCTTTTAGTGTTGGTGGAGGTGATGACGACGGGCTTTTCTTTGGGAGTTTGGTCGTTCATGGAGGTAGGAGAATCCATCAAATTAGTATAGCATCCAAAAGCGATATTTCAGTAGGATAAGCGAGTGGATGAGCTTGTGTTTTCGGTTAAAATTTGGTATAATGCGCTTGAGTTGAGAATATTAAATTCAGCTCGAAGGAGCCAAAATGGCAAAAGGATTCGGCCCAGCAGTTGCAGGATCATTCAGGACAGCAGGTCCAGCCATTGCCTCAAGTAGAGGGGGCATCTCTCCTTTGGCGGTAAAAAGCTCTTTCAGTCCAACCGGACCTGAGCACGGTACTCCAATTTCTATTTCTCCTCGAGAAGCAAAAGTTTCGGACCCAAGACCTAATTTATTTAATGCATTTCTTAAAAGCCTAGTACCTATTGTAAGGCCAGATCAGATTGACGTAGGGAACATTGAGGCTAGGAATTCTGCGCAATCAGTAAAAGTCCTAGGAAATTTAGAGGCGTTTTCTGGTATGAAGCCTGCTCCAAGAGCAGGGGCTCTTGCGGAGCCGGTATTAGTTCCTAATGAGGCTGTAGCAAATGTTGTGGAATATAAGCCCATACCTAAAAAATCTCCTACTGAAATTAATCCAGCTCTGAGGCAGTCCAGAGCCAGGATATTGTCTATTGGCGGCGCGCGAACTGAAGCTAGCTCTACTTCTAATGTAGTAAATTTGAGAAGTCCAAATGTAGATCTTGAGACTAGACGTAGCGAATCAGTAATCAATTCTCCAGAAAGATCGAAAATTCAATTTGAGCAAATTACTTTAAGCAGGATTAGGAGAAATTTAGATTTTTTAAGAGCTATCAAGGCTCAGTCAGTATCAGCTCCTGCCATTCAAGAGCAGGCTATCTTATTAACTCAGGCCGTAACAGAACAGAAAAGCGAAACTTCAAGTCAGTTCAGTTCCATAGCTCGAACACTAACAAAGCCTGAAATTTTAAGAGGGGCTGTTAGAACAGCGAGAGCGGATCCTGACTATGCTGGAACATCGGTTGTTAATAATAGTGAAGAGGATTTAAAGAAAAAATATGTGGGGACTGATGAGGAAGTTAATGCAGAAAGAAGGAGAACTTTAAGAGAGGCTTATGCAAGAATTAAAGCTGAGAATCCTTCTGAAGGGGTTGAGGGGAAGAGGTTGGTTGCAGCTTCGGAGATATTTGCTAAATACTTAAGGAGTAGATTACTGGCCCAAATTGGCTTAGAGGAGCAGGAAGACGGGGGGCAATATGGAATAGCAGAAAATTTAAGAGCTAATAATAATGTTGTTGCTGGGGATTTGGAGGGAGTAGTAGAGTCTAATACGGCTTTAGTCAGGACACTGAGGGCCCCACGAAAGCTGGCGGCTAGAAGAGAATTGACAAGAGTTTTTACATTGCCTGAGAAGCCTGTGACTATCGTGCCGGTAGAAATTGTTGAACAGGAAGTTGAAATCAAAACTGCAGAAAAGAAGATTGTTGGGTTTGCAGATTATGCAAAATCCGCTTCACTAATTAAACCGAAAGAAGAATCACTAGCTGGGGTAAATACAAAGAACGAGCAAATTCTATCTGATATCAGTGCGTTTTCGTCAAGATTATTTGACAAGAGGGCGTATAGTGTTCTACCTGAGCCTT
>CAYNRM010000113.1:0-4234 GCA_964399555.1 uncultured Gammaproteobacteria bacterium
CCCTCCTCTTCAGTGACTCTTTGGGGGGTCATGATGTATCTAATATCAAATAATATTTTTTCGCCTTTGTGCTCTCTTAAAAGTTCGCGGGCAACGATGGCGGTGATCATGGAAGGGGGGACCACACTCCCCTTCTCGTCTACAAAAAATATTCGGTCGCCGTCGCCGTCTAACGCCAAACCTAAATCTGCACCTTCTTCAACTACTTTTTTCTCAACGTCTTCATTGTTTTTAGGATCTAACGGGTCTGCCGCGTGGTTTGGGAAATCGCCGTCCAACTCAAAATATAGTTTTACTAAATCACCTGGGATGTGTTTATAGAGATGTTCTATGTATAGAGCTCCCATAGCGTTGGCGGCATCTGCGACTACTTTATAAGAATTTAGTTTGGGGTGGTTTACCAGGTTGAGGGCATTTTGAACTTCGTCTTCTAGAACATTATCAACTTGGGTGATCTTCCCGACTCCCTTGGGCTCAATATTTACACCGTCCACAGCCATTTGTTTTATTTCATCCATTCCGGTTGGCTTCCCTATTTTAATTAAGCCACCATTTTTAGGATTTACGACAATTTTCAGGCCGTTGTATTGTTTGGGATTATGGGAGGCGGTGATTTGGATTCCGGTGTCGTATCCCCCGGTGAAGACTGCGTAGTAGAAAGTTGGGGTGGAGACTAAGCCTGGGTCGATAACGTGAGCTCCGAGTTCGACTAAAGTTTCAGTTACTGCTTTAAATAACGCTGGGGAGGAGGATCTCATATCTCTACCTACCACTACGGTCAGTTGTTCTTTATTAGGAAGCTGCTTTAAGAAGAAGGCGTAAATGGCGCGAGTGGTACGGACGACATTCTCTTCATTTATCTGGTCAGGATAAATGCCGCGGATGTCGTAGCTTTTAAAAATGCCTTCTGGAGGAATATTCATTTCAAGTAGTTTAGCACTAACTGTCAATTATTTGTATTTAGTTTATCCAAAACTTTCTCCAGAACCTTGTCTGGAGATAAATTAGTGGTGTCAATTACGATGTCAAAATATTTCTCATCCAGGAAATCTGAGACTGCATATAAGTTATTGAATTTGTCTACCAGGTCTTTGGCTCTTTTTTGGGAGAGGGCTTTGGCTTCTATTTTGGAGACTGAGTCACGGCCGGCGACTCTTTTGTACGCTTCTTCTGGATCTACGACGCAGAGGACTTTTAGAGTTTGGGTGTAATCTTTGGCTAACCAGCCGGCTAAGCGGGATTCGAAAACTACGCCTTCTTTTTCGGCCATATCTTTTTTGAAATCAGCTTCCATTTTGCGGTCTTCGTCTTCGGGGATGCCGTAGACTTTACTGACATCCATGCCCTGGGATTTGTACCAATCCCTAAAATAATTTCCGGCACTGATGTATTCCCAATCTAATTTTTCGGACAATAATCTGGCAAGAGTTGATTTGCCGGTGCCGATATCTCCTGAGATGGCGATGTTTTTATATTTCATTTCGTGATACGTGATACGTGATACGTGATACGTGATACGTGATACGTGATACTAATGAGTTATCTCGTATCACCAATTTCACCCTAAACTATACCCGATACTCTCAAGCTCTGCCACATATTCTTCACTTTTGGGGCTATTGCAGGCTTCGCAATATTGCATCAGACAGAAATCGAATTGTTTATTGGTGTTTATTTTTCTGATTCTTTCCTTGAAGTTATCTTCAATTTCCAATAGATTTTCCAGATCATATTCGAGAGCGAAGCTTTCGTCGAGGGGGTCCTGCCAGAATTTTACTTTGAATCTGGCTTTCTTATGACCATTTTTTAGCAAATCTTCGGCCATTAAGAGTGTGTACATTTTAGGCATTAAATCCATGTCCATGTACTGCTTTCCCTTGGCGATGTCCCGGCGGGATTTGTAGTCGATTATTTCAGGCAGGCCGTCATCTCCTATTTCCAAAGTATCGGGGCCGCCCCAAAGTTTATACTTTTGGCCATCAACCTCGAGAGTTTTTTGGAGAAATTTAATTTCCCAAAGGGATTTTCTAATAGTTTTAATTTGGGTTAGATAATTTAATAGAGTGTTTTCTGCGGCTAATAAAACTTCTTCTGTTAAAAACTGGACTGTGGCAGTGTTGAAGTTAGGCTGTTTAGGGCTTTGTTTTTCCTCTTCGGTGATTCTTTTGGCGGAGAACCGCACAGCACCGACCAATCTTTCTGGAGTTGCTCGGTAGGATTTTTCGCCGTAGGAGTGAATTACTTTGATAGTTTTATCGAGTAAAACACCAAGGGCCATTTGGGGACTCCCCTTCCCTATTTCGTATTTTTTTCCTAAATCGTGCTTAACCAGGAATTTAAACACGCAGGTGTCAAAATCATGGAAATCGGAGAGTGAGTAGCCCCTTATTGTGGGAATATAATCTTGTGACATTCGTTTGTATTGAATCATATTTTATGGTATTTTTCTTAAAATGCCACAACTAATTAGCATTCTTGCCTTTGTCTTATTACTTACAATTTCAGTTCCTCAAGTTTTTGCCAGAACCACGCCGGAAGATATTTTTAATGAAAGACGTGAGACATACGAAACCAAACGCCAGACTTTTTCTTTGGAAAATCAGAAGAAGCTAGATCTTTACGAAGAGGAGATTAAGAATCTTAATAAATTTATCAGCGAAGAACTTGAGAATAATACTTTAAGACAAGGGGAGATTTTGAATGAGTATATATTGAGAAATGATATTCCGACTGTGCCTGAGACAGATGGGATTGCGAGGAATTTATCTGATCCGGTTGAGAATGCCCGATATTGGATTACTTATGCGCACGAAGCAATTGCTTTTCAGGCTGCTAAGAACTATATGTTTGGGCTAAGTTCTGAGGCTAATATCGATAGAGATATTATTGTTCAGATTGGGGCGTTGCAGAATGATATTGGTATTTTAAAAGGGAAAGTAGAAAAGTCAAAGACGGCTTTGATTCAAATGCTTAAAAAATGATTAACGCTAAAAGTATTATTGCTGTCGTTTTTATAGCTATGTTAGTTGGGGTATTGTATGTACTTTTTGAGAAGAATTTCCCTGGTACGCCCGCTGCGGGCGAATCAACGTATTCATTTGGAGAGAAAAAGTCTGCCCCAGTCGAAGTAAAACCTCAGGAAAAGTCATCACTCATTAAATTGCCAGAAGCTGAAGGCTCGCCTGAACCAATAACAGGGTCGACAGACTTACTTAAGGAAGCTGAAAGTCTTCAGATGCGAGATAATTCAACATACTTTGAAGAGTTAAAAGAAACTGTAAATGATTAAAGCGGGGTTATTTGGTAAAAATTCTGATTCTATACGGCATCTTATTCCTGAATTTGGGTTGCAGCTGGTTGAGGATCAGCCGGAGGTGATTATTTCTTACGGTGGTGACGGGACGTTGTTGTCGGCTGAAAGGAAATACCCTTCTATTCCTAAGCTGCCGATTAGGGACAGTAAGGTTTGTAGAAAATGTTCAATTCATACAACTGAGCATTTGCTGGAAAAACTGTCTCTTGGAGAGATTAAACTGGAGAGTTATCCGAAACTTGAGTCTAAATTTGGAAATGAAAGCGTTTTAGCATTAAACGATTTAGTTATTAGGAACTCGATCCCTATTCACGCTCTGAGGTTTAGAGTTTATATAAATAATAAGTTACTCCGGCCTGAGGTTATTATTGGAGACGGAATTGTTTTTACGACTGTTTTTGGGTCAACGGGTTACTACGAAAGTATAACCCGGGAAACAATTGATCAGAATTTTGCAGCGGCGTTTAATAACACCACTTTTCCGATTGAGTCAATTAAGTTTTCGCAGGGGGACGAGATTAGAGTAGAGATTATTCGGGGACCGGGGACTTTGTCTTCTGATAATAATTCTAAACTGCAGACTCTTAAGGAAGGTGATTTTGTTTCTATTTTCCCTTCTAAAAATTCGGCTAGAATTTATGTGGAGAAAACATTAAGGTGCGATGACTGTATTATTTTAAGAGATAAACGTTTACGCTAAGCTTCCTGATATGGTTCTTTATACCAGAGAATTAATGCAGATCCCGAGCCTTGAAGTCCTGAGTAGTGACCATCCTCATTACTAAATGTAGGCATATGTACTTCTGTTTGGTGCCTTCTTTTTGACTCCCAATGATTCAGGACCGCTTTTTGAATATAATCGTAGTTAGAAATTAATGGGTTATGGAAATCATCATCATCCTCAGTCCCCCCTTCATTAAC
>CAYNRM010000114.1:0-4232 GCA_964399555.1 uncultured Gammaproteobacteria bacterium
ACTTTACGCTGAGAGGCTGCGTTGGCAAATCCAGATAGAAGCAAAATCAAAAACATCATACGCCGTTCCTCGAAATTTCAATCCAGTTAGAGCCGTTCCACAGCAATTCCATAACGGAGCCGCTAGCAAAGAAACACTCACCATTTAAAATCAATCCGGTTCCGTCTTCTAGCTTAACCGTATTTATATCGGACGCTCCGACTAGAGTTATCTTCTGGCCCAAAGAAAGGCCAGCCTCTACTTGCGGATTATTAGTCACGTCAACTGGACCGCCAGAGCCCTGCATGAATACCATCCCGAAATAATCATCCGCGCCCAAGTCGTGCAGTACTCCAGTTCCAGCGACAACCGCCTGAGGAGCTCCAAAGGTTCCGGTAATCGTGGGCACCTGGATAAGGTTATCGTCGGCATAGCCCTTGGTTATAACATCGTTATCCAAGGTTGGCGTTCCAGCATCTGGCTGAGTGCTAGCCGTTACCGCTACGTTAAACTCATAAACGCGATTCTCCATTACCAACTCCCTGAATTGTCTTGAATGCCCTTTTGATCGTCTAGTGAAATGCTAACACTGGTAGCCGATTTCTGCACTTCGATAAGGCTAGATTGCCGTGTATGGTCGGTCCCTCTAGTATAAATAAACCCAGGTAAATGCTCCCGCTGAATATCGTAGGAAGCCCCAAGGTTAATGGATTCAAAGAACTCTTGACCTAGCGTCAATCTATAGATGCCGCGCCTCTCGCCCAGGGCGTAAATAAGACGGTTAAGCAGAACCGTTGCCTCTGCTGTGGAATAATGAAGGCTAGTTTTCTCAAAAGTCTTCTTAATAAAATGCAGTTCGTAAGCGTTTCGGCTGGTTCCAAATATAAGAAGAGTCTTCTGCCTGGCCCTTAAATCCACGTCCCTAAAAAATAGAGATAGCTCTTTCTCTTTAACTGAGTAACTAAGGTTAAAATCACTATACACGTCCCTGTAATCTACCTCGAATTGAAACGCTTGAATATCTTCAGAGCTAGCCGTGTAATCAGCAGACGCCACAAATGGCTGATAGGCCGATAGACCTATTTTTAAATCATTCCCCACTTGAGTAAATCCAAGCGTCCAGAGCATCGAACCTAAACACTCTTGGATTAACTCTCTGTAGGTGACTGTGGTTGTATCATTCACGGCGGCTGGAACACAAAACCCACGGGAGTGTGAATCGTCACCGATTGTCTCGAAAGAAGACGCATCTATATCAGACGGGGAAACACCAGCCTCTACTAGTAATCTATAAATATGCTGGTGCGCAAAGGCTCTGTTACCGCCCCTTGGGCTAATCTCTCCCACGTCCGCAAGGTCAGAGTATTGATCCAGGTTCTTAGATCCATATACCCTAGCCACTATTTTATGACGGTTATGATCAAAGATGGAATCAGGGAAAGTGAAATTAGATTCAAAATTATCGGTTAGAATAAACCCGGCGACTTTCTTAGTGTTATCAATAAAAGAAGTGTAGTCACGTCCAGGCTCTAGGTTAAAAACTTCATTGTTGGAATCTTCAATATCCACGCGCCCAATAAATGAACGAGTGACCGTATCATTTACCGTAAAAGTTCTGCCCAATATTGGGTCGTGAGATATCCAGTTAGCATTCCTATCAATATCTACAATCGTCCTGCGATAAGTAACACCGTCGTTTACTATCTCGACGAAATCACCCTCGTTAAATAATGGAGTGCCTATCAAGGACGTTAGGGTTGGCGTAAACGCTCCACCGAAGTTTTGAGCCTGTTGAACCTCTCCGGCGTCTTCTGTGTCATCTTCGTGGAAGTGCGTAACCCAATCCCTGTTCTTATTAGTGGCTGGTGTTTCGTCGTAGTCTATATTGACTGGAACATGACCGTCCGCGCGCCCGAATAATCTTCTTTTATACCAGGCTTCATCTAGTGCATTTGGTTCTGCGTTGGGAAATTCTAGGTCTCCGAAGTCTGGAACCACGGAAACCCTGTCCTGTATTATCACCTGCATATCGTATTGCTTATCCAATATGGACATATAATCTGCGGATCTAAAATCAATCACTCCCGTATCCGAAACCGTAAAACCGTTAGTGAATCCTAAGAAAATCTTTTTTATGCTCTGCCCATCTACAACCCAAACGCAGCAAGGAGCGTTGTTAAATGACGAACCATGGAGAATCTCATTTAGAAATCCCTCCTGGTTTAACACCTTAACCGAACCGACAACTAAAGGAGACACCCCATAAAGAGAGTCAGATGCGCCGTTTTGGACGCTAGGAATATCTGATAGAACACCCTCCCACTCTACAACAGCTGAGGTGGGGTCTAGTGGGTCACTGTTTCTAGTTTGATCGTGGTCTGAGAAAAATAAACCGTACTCAATTGTAAATCCTGGCAATGTGAAGGAATCTGGATCGGATAGAGTATTTATAAAAACAGACGCACCGTCGAAATGATATTCCCCGACCGCAACGGTGGGGGTGCTCACCTCTTCTAGCTCTATTATATTATCTAGCAAATCGGTGGAGAAAACCCTGCTCACCGATTCAGACAAATCAAAGGGAGTGGACCAGATATTTCCAGAAACGCTCGTCCATCCGGTTTTTCTGATCCTTGGTCTGATTAAGCAAAAGAACTCTTTCATATCTCAGCCGTGATAAGGGAAAATTCTAAATGATGGTTAGCCGCCTTGGCGGCGTTCAATGTCATTCCGGTTCTATACTGCGGGTCAGGGTAGGATTTTCTCCACGCGACGTGAGACGTGGCGTCCCCCGTGTATCCAGACGCACGCAAAGCTAAGTGATAAAACCCGCCAGAGCGCAATGCTATATCGTCGAAGGTAAACCCAACTAGGTTGTAAGAACTATTCTCCACCCCAAGGAGCTGCACCTTGCTATAACTAGTTGAGCTAGTGGCGATTAACACGGCTGCTGAGGAATCTCTATCCGTCCAAATCTCCATGGTCAAAGCCGTGATAGCCGGGTTATTGTAGACTAGAACACCGGCAGCGACGCCTCTAAGCGCCTGGTTCGTCGACGTCGTGAATCTCTGACTAATCGTCGGAGTGCCGATCATTTCAGCCGTCGTGTATGGCTTGCTGATCATTCTCCAACTCATAGCTGCTCCCTTAAATCCCAGGTCATTGACCAGTTTCCGGGTGACACCAGACTACTTGCCGAAGCAGAGGTAAACTTAACTAGCTTGCACCATTTTCCTTGGTCTGTGCTGAAAGCCTCTTCTTTATCCATGGCCACAAAAAAGGAAGTATGAACTCCATAATAATTCCAGAAGTTGATTAGCTTCTCGAAAGAAGGCTTATCCAGCCCAGCCCAATCTATTTGATACGTTTGCGCCTTAGGCTTACGGGATACTACCGTGCGCCCATTCTCGGAATAAACAATCTCGGATAGATCCAGCTCCCCAACGGTGAGAGGAAACACAGGGCAGCCGCGCGTAAGTTCCAGGTGTTCCCCAAGCCATACGGTGCCTAGCTCTAGGTATGCATTCACGTTGTCTTTGTCTTCGAAGTATAGGCGCCAATATCTAAGAGGAGTGGCGGAGTTGAAACCGTCTTCGTCTAAAAGGAAAATAAGATTATCCAGAATCTCTACGTCTTGTTCAAACGTGGGCGCGGTGAAATCATTCGTCTGATTCCCCTGCAGCTTAATCGTCGCCGTTCCGCTAAACGAGAGAGACGCATTCCTATCCATCACGCCAAGGAATCCGGTCGGAGTGGATGGGATACCTAAATCCCATAGCAAGAACTCCGACGTGTGTAGCCTAACCAAATCAGCTTCATAGTTAAGCGCACCGGTTCTATCCGTTGCTGTGGAATAACCCAGAACCGCTGCCATGGCAGCAGAGGAACCGTTCGTTAGCATTAGCTGGAAAATACCGCCGCCGCCAGAGCCGTTAGAGGTAATCTTAATCCTGTCGGACGTGGCGTCTCTCGTAACCGTATAGGTGGAATCACCGGCTGCTTCTAGTGCGGTTTTCAGGGCAGCGAAAAAAAGAGAGTCGGAGGCATACGCTGCGGCGGTGACCGTTGCTGTTAGATTAACGCCCACCGACTCTCTGAAAACCAATGTATTAGAACCTGACTCGATTTTAAAGTGCCCATTCGTGCGCCAGGTCTTACGCCTTCGCTCCACGTTGTAGACATTCTCCACGGGATAATCAGCGTCTTCAGACGATACGTCCGCGTTGGCTATCACTTCGGGCTCTGTAAAGTTA
>CAYNRM010000115.1:0-1018 GCA_964399555.1 uncultured Gammaproteobacteria bacterium
CGAATTCTCAGTCCTAGTCGACTCTGTAGAAATCTTCAACGCCGACGACTTCTTCGTCCTCGACACCGACGAATCCGGCCGCCCTCTACCCCCGGAATCCTCCGGTCCACCTCCCTCATACGCCTCAAACTTTGAAATCACCGAAGAATCCTTCGGAGTAGAAATCCAAATCCCCCAAAACGCCGCCGGCGATTTACTCAAGCAACTAAACGCCGAACTAAAAAAATACCCCGGCACTACTGCAATCTCCCTAATCCTCCCTTCAAACAAACGCCTAAATCTCCCCTTCACAATAGACCCAGCTATGGAATTATTAAAAAACTTAGAAACACTCCTAGGCCCCAACGCAGTAAAATTAAACTGAGCCTTGTCATCCCGCACTTGATGCGGGATCCAGAAAAAGTACTACGTTTATATGCTAGCCAGTCAAAGAAACGGCACCCTTTATACCGGAGTTACGAACGACTTAAAAAGAAGAATCTGGGAGCATAAGCATAATCTAGTTAAAGGATTTACAAAAGAGTATGGAGTCCATATTCTGGTTTATTTTGAGCAACGTGAAGATATTGAAGAGGTAATCTTAAGAGAGAAGAAGTTAAAAAGATGGAAAAGAAAATGGAAACTAGACTTAATAGAAAAGGAAAACCCAGACTGGAAAGATCTTTATTTGAGTATTCTGTAACTGGATCCCGCATCAAATGCGGGATGACAGGTTTAAATGTTGTGTTTAAGCTCAATTTACTGTAAAATTCCAAAAGTATGTTATCAATGCAATTCAAAGACACCAAAATAACTATTGGTGACACAATTAAAGTTAAATATAATATCGTTGAGGGTGGTAAAACCCGTGTTCAGGCTTTTGAAGGAATCTTAATTTCCGCACAAGGAAAAACAGCTGACGACAAAACTTTCACAGTCAGAAAAATAGGCGACAGGGGAGTCGGAGTCGAAAGAATCTGGCCTTTAACAGCCAACACTTTAGTTGATATTGAAGTAGTAAAAAATTCCAAAAAAGGCA
>CAYNRM010000115.1:1028-4210 GCA_964399555.1 uncultured Gammaproteobacteria bacterium
AAGTCGGAGTCAGACGCGCTAAACTCTACTACCTAAGAGACGTCAAAGGCCGAATGGCTACTCGTGTTTAGTTCCCAAGTCTCCAAGTAACAACCACCAAGTTACAAACAAATCTCAAAGTTTAAGCACCGTTACTCCCAAATTTGGAATCTCAGTATTTAAGTATTAGAATTTGTTTGGTGAACTTGTATATGTCTCTTAGTTATTTACTCATATTTGGATATTGAAATTCGTTTGGAATACTTGTAATTTGGTTCTTGGTACTTCCTATATGATATTTGCAGACTTTTCCGTAGAATCCTCTCTTTGGTCCCAGGGCATTAACCTAATCTGTGGCATCGACGAAGTCGGCCGCGGTTGTTTCGCCGGACCTGTCGTAGCTGGTGCTGTAATTTTCCCCTCAAACTCAAAATTAATTGAAGGCATCGCCGATTCAAAATTGCTAACTCCAAAAAAACGCTCAGATCTAGCCAAAAAGATTAAGGAACTAGCCTCAGCCTGGGCTGTTGGCGAAATCTCCGTTTTAGATATCAATAAATACGGCATCGGCCAGGCCACCCAAATGGCATTCTCAAAAGCCGTAAAAAATCTCCAAAAAGCTGCCGATTTTTTCTTAATAGACGCTTTTTACGTCAACTCTCTGGACAAGTTATTGCAAAAGCCCATCCCGGGAGGCGACAGAATCTCAGCCTCAATCGCCGCCGCTTCTATCGTCGCTAAAGTCTACAGAGACGACCTAATGGAAAAACTCCACCTAACTTCCCCCAACTACGGCTTTGACAAACACAAAGGCTACGGCACCAGCCTCCACCGAAACATGATAAAAAAATTCGGCCTCTCCGACCTACACAGAAAATCATTCAAACTAGACAAATTTCTATAACATCGGGTGGGGAAAGTGTCATCCCAGCGAAGGCTGGGATCCAATAAATAAAGTGACATACTATGTCTACATTTTAGCTTCATATAAAAACGGAACTCTCTATATTGGCGTAACAAATGATTTAAAACGAAGAGTTTGGGAGCACAAAAACGATATGGTAAAATGTTTTACGAAAGAATACGGAATACATAATCTCGTGTATTATGAACAAACTGGGGATATAGAAGCTGCGATAACCTGAGAAAAACAAATGAAAGCCTGGAAAAGACACTGGAAGTTGAACTTAATAAAATCATTTAATTCGGAGTGGAAAGATTTGTATGGTTCTATTTTGTAATTTATTCTTGGATCCCAGCCTTCGCTGGGATGACAGAAAATGACAGCTTTTAAAAAAGAACAAGGCAAATATGGAGAAGACTTAGCCTGCAAATACCTGGCAGGAGCGGGCTATAAAATAATTGAGCGTAATTATTTAATCAGAGGTGGAGAAATTGATGTCATCGCGAAAGATGGCGAAACGACTGTGATAGTCGAAGTAAAATTAAGAAGCAGCGACGATTTCGGTTCAGCGATCGAATCTATAACCACCTCCAAACTCCGCTCATTAGTCAGAACCACCAAAATCTACGCCCACGAAAAAGCCCTCAAAGGTGGATTAAGAATAGACTTAATAGCCATAGATTTCCTAAACGGCACCCCCAAAATAGACCACATCCAAAACATCACCGAAGGATTTGAATTCACCAGATGGTAGTGCCGGAAAAGAAATGATTCATTAAGGGAAGTACTTCATTTTTGAAAGTATAGATAAAATGAGGTATAATATGTGGCTGCTATGAGAAAAGAAGCTGTGGCTCGAATTATTAGGCCGGAATTTGGAAGTAATCAAAGTAGACTTGCTGAGAAACTAGTTCATGTAGATTTTTCACCAGGGCCAAATAGGGGGATCATCGCCAGAAACGAGATAACTGGTATATCAGGATCAGGACCAATGCCTTCTCCGGAACTCGTAATCGCTGAAAAAAGTACTTCCAATATTATTGATTTTCCTACTCTAAGCAAGCCCGAAATGCCTCCTATTGATGAAGTAAAAAAACAGGAAGTATACAACCCCGGTAAACGATCAAAACAATATGTTGACAAAAAAGGCCGACATATTATTAGAAGGAGAAGGGCGAGTAGATGCAATGGTTCTCATGACCCCGAATCTGACCCCTGCGGCAGCCCCAGATGCAGAACCAAAGGCAAAGCAAAAATAAATGCTCAAAAAAGCGGTGAAGTCAGGAATAAAAACATTGTCAGATCAAGAGGGCGTAAAGATAGAGTATTAGTGGTTGGAAAATAGCCAGAATCTCACTCACTCCTCACTTAATAGTTTCATCAGGTTCCATATTTTTCATCAACTTCAGATTTTTCCTGGTCAGCCTGAGCCTGGGCATTTGCTCTTTCCGTCTCAGCCTCTGTGCGTAAATTAGAGGCAGTAGTTTCCAGTTCTACAGCTGCATCACTAGTCCCATCTCCTCTTAATTCAGTCGCAGTCTGCTCAATCTGCTCTGCGTTCTCTATTTTTTGATCTGCTGCTTCAACACTTGGATCCATATAAAAATATTCTAAGTTGTTGTGTTCGGATTCAGGTGAAATATATGTAAGGAAAAAGTAATAGCAAAAGTGTAAAATTATAGACATATGTCTGAAAGGACTAGTAGGAGACGCGCCATCGCCCAAATCGCAGCCACAGCATTCGCTTTTGCTTCAACGAAAATCCCCGAATATGCAGGAGAAATTATCCTCGTTCACGGCTATAATGGCGTCCCGAATACTCCTATGCATAATGAATTTTCATCTCTGGCCGGAGCCAAGCTGCACAGCCAGGTAATAATTCCCGATCTGCCACTAAGCAATGAAGAGAACTCAATCCTGATTGGAAGAAAAGATAAATTAATGGATCGCGATAAAGCAGCTAAGGAAGTTGCGGATCTTATAATTGCGTCCCATAAACCACCCTGGTTAATAGGGCATAGTGCTGGAGCATTTATCGCCGCCCTGGCTTTGAGTAACTATGAGGTTGAAGTAGCTGGTCTGGCTCTTGTCGCTATGCGCTATCGTACCCCGGTAGAGGACGATTTTCTTAAAAGATGCTATCGCGAAGGACTTGACCCCGCAAGCACAGTAAACCGAATGAAAGGACGACCTATTCTGGGATTCTATTCAACCGACGATGGAGTAGTTAGACCCCCGGAAACCAACATGAACAACGTTGTAGAAGCTTTCGGTGCCATTCCTTATTTAGCAAATGACA
>CAYNRM010000116.1:0-1268 GCA_964399555.1 uncultured Gammaproteobacteria bacterium
GGATAGTGTTTCCACCTTCGGCGCTATGAATAACTTTGGGTTTACCACCCTCCATCACTGCTATACAGCTATTTGTTGTTCCTAAATCGATTCCAATTATTTTTGCCATAAATTAATTCCTTTCTAAATCCTCCCTATCTGCCTATTCATTAAACTTTCAGTAGGCGGCATAGCTAATTTGATATCTCTTAAGCTAATCTTGATATTCCATTTTAAGCCTGTAAGATAAGATGCATTAGGGTCTAGAACAAGTTTGGAATCAAAGTCCGCCCTATACCTTAAAGGATTAACTACATCCAAACCTTTTATAATTACCTCTTTAAATCTTTCAAATCTCATTTCAATTTTCTTTCTTTCCTACTATTACTCTTGCTGGTTTTAGTATTTTACCATTTAATTTATAACCTTTTTCAACAACTTCGATGATTTTACCATCTTCGCCGTCTTTTGTGTCGACTGCTTCGTGGGAAGCTGGGTCAAATTGGCCGTCTGCTTCAATCTCCTCCAAACCCTGGTCTTTTAGAACCTGGTTTAATTGTAAAGTTGCCATTTGGACTCCTTTAAACCAACCAGATTTCTGCTCTTCCTCACCAACCCCTTTAACTGCCTGATCAAAATAATGCATTACTCCGGCAATTCTGCCTAGTAAATCAGTTACTGCCCAACTATTCATTTCTAAGCGGCTCTGCTCGACGCGTTTTTCTAGATTTTGATAATCAGCTAGGGCTCTTTTGAATTGGCCATTCACTGACTCAAAATTTTCCTGAAGAGTTTGGAGTTCCGTCTGCAGGGCTTCAAATTCTTCAGGACTTACTACCTCTTTCTGGTCCTTCTTTTGATCGTTATCCTCTGATTGTTTGTTTTTGCTCATAAATTTTTAATTCTTAATTTCTAATTCTTAATCAATTTTTAAATCTTAATGTTTTAAACATTCAATCATTCAGATTTGATTAAAAATTAAAAATTTTAAATTAAGAATTAACTTAATAACTCTTAATTGCCTGATCTATCAGATTACTGGTATACCTGACATAAGGTAGTATCACCGGGAAGTTCATTCTGGCTGGGCCGATGACTCCAATAATCCCCCCTTTTCCAGTACCTTCAAACTTACAAAAGACAAAGCTGGTGGCGTTTAACTGCTCCATTCCTAATTCATCGCCAAATAATATGTGCAATGGATCAGGGCCCAACGCCCGACCGATTATTTCTCTCAGCCTAGGATTTTCATCAAAGAGCGAAAGAACGAATCTGGTCACATCAATGTC
>CAYNRM010000116.1:1278-4197 GCA_964399555.1 uncultured Gammaproteobacteria bacterium
AAATCCAAAATATGGCAAGCTCCTGAGAATAACACTTCGTCATCCTCGTTTACGGCCAGTGCCAGCATTCTTAACTTACTGGACAGACTTCTGACTGCTTCTTTAACTAAAAGATTGGTCTGATGTCTTTTTTGCCATAGGTCATGTTTCATCTGAACTTCGGCGGCAACCGGAAGTTCTTTTTCCTTCATCAGCTCCTGGATATAAATCCGATAGCCCATTGATGTCGGAACCCGACCAGCTGAAGTGTGTGGCTGTTTTAAAAAGCCGGCTTCAGTTAGTTTGACCATTTCATTGCGAATCGTGGCGGGGGAAACTCCCAGATTATATTCTTTTTCCAGTGTCTCCGAGCCAACCGATTCTCCGCTTTTAACGTGCAATTCAACAATTGCTTTGAGCAATTCCCGCTGTCTATCTGATAAATTCATATCCTTAAGGCTTAGCAGTAATGTACCATGAGTGCTAACATGTTGTCAAGAGGTTTCGTTATGCTTCTTCGCTTCGTGATGTCGCAATGACGACGGGGTTGGGTTGATTTTTGTTGAGTTTAGGCTTAATAATGTATATGTAGCCCTTTTTTGCTTTCCTACTTCATTATTTTACATCTTCGGGGTTAGGGGTTTTTGGGCACACAATTATTATGATAAATTTTAAGATAACCAGAAAACGAATTGGCAGTATTTTTCCCGCTTTAAAACATGAGAATTATAGATTTTATTTTTTTGGACAATTAGTTTCTATTTCCGGATCCTGGATGCAGACGGTAGCTCAGGGGTGGTTGGTTTTTCAATTGACTAACTCACCCTATATGGTGGGACTGGTGGCGGCTTTACAGAATTTACCGATATTATTTTTTGGAATTTTCGGAGGGGTCATAGTTGACAGACTGAATAAACAGAAGTTAATTATTTTAACTCAGATCTTCTCGATGATATTGGCAATTATTTTAGGAGTTTTGACCATAACCGGATACGTAAATGTTGAAATAGTTATCCTTTTTTCATTCCTGATAGGACTGGTTAATGCAATCGACAATCCGGCCAGGCAGTCTCTCACTATTGAAATGGTCGGAAAAGAGCATTTGCCCTCTGCAATTGCTTTGAATGTGGGAACGTTTAATTCAGCTCGGGTGTTTGGACCAGCTTTAGCAGGGATCTTAATTGCAACATTGGGTACCGGAATAACATTTATTATAAATGGGCTGACTTTTTTAGGGCCGATTATTGCGGTGCGGTCGATGAAGTTAAACTTACAAACTATTAAATCGAATCAGCATCCTCTACTCGCAATTAAACAGGGCCTTAGGTATTCCTACCAGCATCCAATTATTAAAAATATCCTGATTTTTACAGTGTTTACCTCAGTTTTCGGCTGGTCTTATGTTTCAATGCTGCCGGTGGTAGCTGATAGGGTTTTTCATCAGAACTCGTTTGGTTTAGGTCTTTTTTATTCTAGTTTTGGGATGGGAGCGGTACTGGGCACAGTGTTTATCTCGGCATTTAATAATCGCTTTTCGGTTAGACGACTACTTTTAGGAGGTAGTTTTCTTTTTACTACTTCCCTTTTTGCTTTTACATTAACTACTAATTTTCCTCTGGCTTTAGTTTTTATGTTTATATCGGGGGCAGGAATTGCAGCTCAGATGGCTTTAATGCAGTCGATCATACAAAACAATGTTGAGAATCATTTACGGGGGCGGGTTTTGAGTGTGTTTGTAACGTGCCATCAGGGGATGCAGTTTGTGGGGAATTATCAGATTGGATGGTTGTCGGAGCAGATTGGTTCCAGGCCAGCTATAGCTTTGGGGGCAACAGTTATTTTTATATTTGCAGCTTACCTTTATTTAACTTTTACGAAGCTGGAGAATATAGAATATTCAGCGATTACGTAACCTTGACAAAATCCTTAGGAATACCTTAGAATATCCTTATGCAAACGCTAATAAATATCTTACAAAAAAAGTTTATCGGCACTGATGATTTAAGAAAAGATCTGACAAATGTTTTAAACAGACTTCCTGATGAGGGTGGTGAAATTGTTGTTACCCAGCATGGCAAACCACAAGCGATTTTGGTTTCTCTTAACACTTATTTAGAACAGCAGGAGACATTGGAGGACTTAGCTAATCCCGGATTCATTGAATCTATCCACGAAGGTGCTAAAGAAATCAAACAGGGAAAAGGGATTACTTTGGAACAATTAAAAAGAGATCTTAACCTTTAAATGTATCGGGCTGTTTTGACAAGGCGTTTTAAAAAGCAAATCTTCAAATTCCCTCGAAAAGAACAAATCAAAATAATCGCGAAGATAGAATCTGGTCTAAGTAATCCTCGCCAATCTGCTGTTAAGCTGGAAGACACCTCACCTCCCGTTTATAGAATTAGATCAGGAGAATACCGAATTTTCTTTGAGGTTGATGACTTGAAGCAGATTATGGAAATAACCGATGTTAAGCGCCGCACTACTCGAACTTATAGGCAGAAGTGAATTTTACCTGACAAGAAATTAGAGAGGAGCTGGTAGGATAAAATTCCATTCAATATACTCAAACCAAAGAAGAAATATCCCGTGAGGAAATTAAGCCGATCAATTTGCTAAAAAATACCTATAACCGGAGACTCACCTCTTCTGCTACTTCTAAAGATATATATTGTTGGATATTAAAACTAGTATCACTAAAATAATAAAATCTACAATCATATAAACGATTCTATTTTTGAACCATTTTTTGCACAGTAATGTAACTAAAGGAAAAGCTATTAATAAACTAATACCCAGACGATATAAAGAATGTGTATTTGTAATTAAACACGCTCCGCAATTTGGACAGGAAACACATTGCATAGGATAAAGAAAGGATAAAGCTTCAATTCTCGAACTCAGTGGCAAAATAAAATCTGAAAGAAAGAAGAAAATTAT
>CAYNRM010000117.1:0-4121 GCA_964399555.1 uncultured Gammaproteobacteria bacterium
CGGGGTTTTGGTGGGTGATAGGTAGGAGTTTTGCAAAAATTGACGAGTTATAAATACTGTGATTGGGGCGATGAGGGCTGCTCGACTAGCTGCTTAACCTAGAGTAGTTCACAAATGAGGCTTTATTGTGTATAATCCCTTTATCTTTATAAGCGAAGCTTGCGATATCGTCGCAACTATCGAAATCGAGGTTTCGATAGCACTTAAATATCTAAAGAAAGCAGGTATTAATGCGTGGGACAAATGACAATGGCCGATTTGTTGGCCAAACAATCTAATAACGAGAGTGAAACTGTAAACAAAAATCTTAAACTTGAGCGTGGTCAGGAAATTCAAGGCACAATAATTCAGGTTACAAATTCTGAGGTGATTTTAGACTTAGGTTCAAAAGCTGAAGGAGTATTGTCCAAGAAAGATTTTAACCCTGAGCAGCAAGCGAATCTTAAGCCCGGTCATAAAGTGACGGCATATGTTGTTAGGCGTGAGAATGAATCTGGCCAGGTACTTCTAGAACTATTTAAAACTGTTCCCTCAAAAGGTCGAGGCTCCAATATTAGGCTCGACAAGTTTATTGCAGCACAAAAAAATAATCAGGTTTTGAAAGGTAAGGGGATGGAAGTTAATCGTGGTGGTTTAGTCGTTGAAATAGACAGAGTCAGGGGCTTTTTGCCTTCTTCATTGGTAGCTCTTTCTCAAGCGGCCAATCTAGAAGACATGATTGATAAAGACATCCAGGTGACTGTCGTTGAAGTCGATGCAGGCCAGAATAGATTAATTCTTTCGCAAAAAGTGACTGTTTCAGAGGAAACAAAGCTGAAGTTAGCACAACTTAAAGTTGGAGATAAAGTGGAAGGTGAAGTTGCAGGTGTTTTGTCATTTGGATTATTTGTTACTCTTCCAGATAAAATGAGCGGAGCTCGTGCAGACGCGCTAGATGCACTGGTTCATGTTTCAGAGCTGGCCTGGGAGAAAGTTGAAGATCCGGCAACTTTATATAAAGTAGGGGATAAAGTTGAGGCTCAGATTGTTTCGATTGATTCGAATAACGGTAGAGCAAATTTGTCAGTTAAACAATTGCTGGGAGATCCTTTTAAAGATAAAGTAAAGGATTTTCAAAGTGACGATATTGTTAAGGCTGTCGTTACTAAGGTTACCGGACAAGGCATCTTCTTGGATGTTGAGGGGATTGAGGGATTTATTCCCTCATCTAAGATTGAGGCTGATGTTAGTTATGAAATTGGCAAATCACTTAGCTGTTTGGTCGATTCTGTTGATGCGCAAAAAAGAAGACTTAATTTAGCTCCATTCATCACTTCAACGAAGGACCTGATTTACAAGTAAGAACCTCCTAATTTAACTGTTACCAGAGTTGATCAAGAAACGTAATTTTGAGCAGTAGGGTTTGGCGATCTCCACGGCTTTGAATTTTCAGGTTTCACCTGTAGAATATGCCTATGCCGAAGAATTCTTCTGTGTTTATATGTCAACAATGCAGTTATCAATCACCAATTATGATGGGCAAGTGTCCAGAGTGTGGGAGCTGGGGATCATTGGTTGAGCAGGTAACAGGTGTATCTATAAATAAAGCTAATAAACTAGGTAAATCTATACCAAAGATAATCAGGTTAATTGATATAGAAAAGAATGAATATGAGCGTATAAGTACTACTAGTAATGAATTTGACAGGGTGTTAGGAAAGGGAATTGTTTTAGGCTCGGTGGTTCTAATTGCTGGAGATCCAGGGATTGGGAAATCGACACTTCTTTCGCACCTGGCTATTAATATAGGTAGGCCATCAGCGGTCAGTCTTGTGCCGTCGGCTGGGAATCTGCGTGATAAAGATGAGAATTTAGTGATTTACGTGGCTGGGGAGGAGTCGGCACAGCAGATTAAATTGCGGATGGACAGGATTGATTCCCGAGCTGAGGTGTCGTTTTTAGAAGAGACAGATGTTGACGCAATAACAGCGGCTATTGAGGCTAATATGCCAAAGTTGGTGATTGTTGATTCGATTCAAACTATGGAAACACAAGACTTGTCAGCGGCCGCGGGGTCAGTTTCACAGGTCAGAGAATCGGCACATAGGTTGCAAAGAGTTGCCAAAAAACTTCATATTCCGATGTTTTTAGTCGGACACGTGACCAAAGAAGGCACTTTGGCGGGGCCGAGGACGTTAGAGCATTTAGTTGATGTGGTATTAACGCTGGAGGGTGATCAGACTAATAATTTTCGTATTCTACGATCGACAAAGAACAGGTTTGGACCGACTGATGAGGTAGGAGTATTTGAGATGAATGAAAATGGGATGAAAGAAGTTACAAATCCCTCACAGGTCTTTTTAGAGGAAAGAGTTTCGGCTCCGGGGTCGGCAGTTACGGCTGTATTAACAGGCTTGCGGCCGATTTTGGTGGAGATTCAGGCTTTGGTAACCAAGACCAATGCGCCAATGCCACGGCGGGTGGGAACAGGGGTCGACAATAATCGGTTGCAGCTTCTGGTCGCGGTATTGCAAAAAAGGCTAAAACTGCCTTTATGGGATCAGGATGTGTTTGTTAACGTGACTGGGGGACTTAAAATTACTGAACCGGCAGCAGATTTAGCAATTTGTGCGGCGATTGTTTCATCTTTTAAGGACTTTGCACTGCCTAATAATGCAGCATATATAGGCGAGGTCGGGTTGTTGGGGGAAGTGAGAACTATACGTAATTTGGAGAAAAGAACTAAAGAAGCTCAAAAATTAGGTTATGCCAAGGTTTTCTCGGCTGAGAATTTAAAGAATATAAGCGGACTACTTAAAAGTAATTAGCGTAAGTTTCTAAACATTCTTGGCTTGAATTCTCCAGTAGTTTTTACAGCTTCAATACTGTTGTTGGTGTTTTGCAGAGGTGGGTTTTGGTGCTAAAGATTCGAAATATGCTGATGGATTGAAAGGAACCCTGACCAGGGTGACTTCCTTGACAGGAGTTGAGGGGTGTGAAGGATTGAGTAACATCTCTCCAATTTGAGGATAACGAGTTTGTAATTCAGGATGTTGAGCTAGGGTGGTGCGGATATCAGAAATTACGGTCACAGCTGTAGGGTATAACTCTTCAAGAGTAGTCCGGCGAGGGGTTTTTGAGTACGCGAGGCGGTTAAATCCTTCATGTACAAGGGCGGCAAGAGCCGGCATGGCTGAATTTGGAAGGACTGTTCCTTGTTGCTTATCACCTAGAGTACCTTTTTTTTCAAATGGCAACAGTCTGAAAGCCTGAGCTAGTTGCAGGAGTAGACTCATTTGGGACGGTCCTAATCCCCAACGGGCATGTCCAAGTTTTAATTGTCCCATCTGAAACTCTGGTTGAGTATTTTCGGGTCTATAAGTATCGTGAAGATATTGCTCGAGGGAAAGAGGGTTAGGAGTTGTATTTGGTTTAGCCTCAGCCATAGTTTGCTATTCTATTACTTAGGCACAAAACTTGCAAGTTTTGTTGAAATGTACTTTAATTAGTAGAGACATATATAACATGAAAGCTAAGGATTTAACTGGTCGAAATATTGAAGATATAGAGGAGCTTGGGGTTGAGGCTGGTTCTGAGGAATCCAAGCATGACGATGATCAGGTAGCTGCTGCTTATGAGAATATTTCTAAGAAATTAAGTAGTTTAAGAGGCGGGGGTTCTGGCGGGGATCGGGATGAGGAAAAGGAAGCCGACTCAGATAAATCCGAGGAAATTGAACTTGAGGAATGGAAAGGGCCTAAGCCGCCGGTTAAAGAGGAATTGAGGCCGCAAGTAGAAGAAGAGGACGAAGATGACATAAGAAAAGTTAAGCTTAAGAATTTAGAGAATGATAAAGAGGATGATGAGTCGGATGAGGAAGAGGAAACGGCTTTTATGAAAAAGGGGAAAGAGGATGAGCCTGAGGAAAATGAGGCCGATGATAATGAAATGAAGCCCAAAGAGTGGAAACCTGCAGAGAATGATCCTTTAGACGAGGAATTAGATGAGGCAGAAATTAAGCAAAGCAATAAAGCGGAAGCTGTAGAAGAGATGGAAAAAGAAGAGGAGTTGGTCGCGGATACTGAGGAAAATCCTTCACTGAAAGAAGAAGAGGTGGATTCTGAGATTGAAGAGAGGTCGAT
>CAYNRM010000118.1:0-4102 GCA_964399555.1 uncultured Gammaproteobacteria bacterium
AAATCATCCCTGGAGAAAAGCTTGGAGGGGGTGACATTTCTAATTTGGACTGACATGCATAAAACTTGAAGCTAAATTATATTCATGAGATAATTAACAAATGGCAAAAAGAAAAACTAAAGAATCCGACGAGCCGACAGCTGCCGAGAAGAAAAGCTTCAAAAGAGAATTAGTAGATCAGATGTTGTCCCTCTCAACCGCCGGCTTCGGTCTCGTAGCCGCCCTCGCCTGGAATGAAGCAATTAAAGGCTTCGTCGAGCAATACATCCAACCCTACTTTCCCGATACCGCTATTTATTACAAATTCTTCTATGCCCTCTTGGTAACACTATTTGCTGTTTTAATCACCTACCAACTCTCTCAAATCAGTTCTAAATTCGGGAGCAAAAAATAAACTAAGAAATAACCCCACCCCTAACTTTTAGTATTTGTCCATTTTTCAAAGCCTCTTTCAAATATTCATCATACTCAACAGTGGCAATAATCGTTTGCTGAAGTTTTGCCAAATCTAAAACATGCTTACGATGCGATTCATCAAGCTCTGAAAAAATATCATCAAGCAATAAAACTGGCCGAACTCCTATTACACTCTCAAAATAAGAAAGTTCAGTAATTTTCAAATCCAAAACTGCCGTTCTCTGCTCCCCTCTCGAACCATACTTTGCCAGATCTTTCACCTCCTCATAAAACTCAAAATCATCCCTATGCGGGCCTATCAAAGACACAGCTGCCTGAATTTCCCGAATATTAATCTCTTTAAGTCTTTCATCAGATATTAAATTTGGTAAATACCGGTATTCGAAATCTCCAAATTTTCTTTCAAAAGCGTTAATCCCTTCAAAAAAACTTTCACGTTTCCCTTGCAAACTTTTTCCCATTCTTAATTGTTGCTCATTCCAAAAATCTAGCTCATCAGGTTTTGCCAACCCTTCGCGTAATAATTTAAGTAACTTATTCTTTTGAGTAATGACTTTTTGATAAGAGCTTAATACTCTTCTATATTCCCTATCCACCTGCCCTATTGTCTGATCTATATATTCTCGCCTGATACTTGGTGAACCGGTGATTAATTCAATATCCTCAGGCCTAAAAAAAACTACTACTAAATTCCCTGCATAATCCAGCTGCCTTCTTGGGATTCCATTTACTAGAAATCTTTTTTTTAAGGATTCACTCACCTTTTGGATTATAGTCGAGATTCTAACCCCCTCTTCGCCTTCTATCTCCCCTTCAACATTTACTGATTCATCGTTAAACTTAATTACCTCCTCGTCCGACTCAGTTTTAATTGGTTTACCAGTTGCCAAAAAATAAATACTTTCTAAAAAGTTAGTTTTCCCCTGCGCATTGTCGCCTATCAAAACTGTGATATTATCTTTAAATACAATTTCAATATTCTCAAGGTTACGGAAATTTTGCAAAACCAATGATTTTAAGCGCATTTTTGAAGTATACAATAAAGGGTGTCAAATAAATCCCGTTACGCTATGAATAATTACCAAAGAAAATATTATATCTTCCGCCATGGTGAAACCTTTGTCACCAAAGGATTAAGACTAAATTACGGAACCAAAATTTTCACAGCTGATATTTTAGATGAAGGCAAACCAGCTCTTCAAAAACTTGGTAGGTACTTAAACAAAGTCGACTCCGATTTCAATGCCTCATCCCGTTTTAAAAGATGTCGTCAAACAGTCAGCATAGTTTCTGAGGCTTCCGGCAAAAATTTCGAATTTGATTCAAGACTCAATGAATTTTTCTTTGAGCTTCCCTTTTTCTTTAAGAGAAGAATTAGCAGGTTTTTAAATGAGCTGAACACAAAAAACTATCACAACGTAATCATCTGTACCCACGGAGCAAACATTAACGAAATAATAAAGTTAATTAATCCGAAAGCTTTTGGCCAACTCGCCAGAAAAACTCCTGATCCCCGCCCTGCTCTACAGCTCGAAGCCTCTAGAAAATCGCTTCAACTCGAGAATAAACTAACTTTTACCAAATACCTTTCTCCCGCAGTTCTGCTTATTCTAACTACCGACTCAGTCCAGGAAATTAATTTTAATCTTTCTTAGGCCGAATTTTAGCTTTTAATTTTCTCCAGTGTCCTGACCCCAGGAATTGTCTAATCTTTAAAGGTAATTGTTTTTTAGAAAAGTAAAAATCAGGCTTTAACGCCAAAAGTCCGAAAAGCGCAATTGTCCCTCCCATTGCGATAAAAATCGGACCCACCCCAAAACTATCAGCCAGCACTCCAACCAAAAGAACTGGAATCAGCGTTAAAGCCGACATCAAAACTGAGAGCGCTGCATATACTTTTCCCCGGTCTCTTTCCGGACTATATTCCTGCAAAGCAGTCTGTGATGGAACAACGATAGAAACCATTGATAAGCCCAGTAAAAATGATCCTGTGATAAGCAAGGTTGACAGTGGCAGCCTGTTCATAAATGACATGGTTTTTTCCATCGGTAAATATTCAATAAGTGGAGCAATCAGGGGTGCCGCTCCCAACACAAAAAATAATGTCCCTGCAATAGTTATTCCAAGTGAAACAATTGTTCTTTTGGGAAATAGATGACCCCATCTGCTCAAAATAATACCTCCTAAAACCATACCAATTCCCAGCGGTAAAACAAGAATAAATGAAGCGTCAGTCACATTAATCTTTAAAGTTCTCTCAAAAAACGAGGGAATTAATGCCCCGAGCACTGCTATCGCTACTTGAACTGACGCTAAAATAAAAAGCGAAGCGGTCACCGGGATCCGCCCTCTTATCAGATAGTAAGTATTTTTCATTTCTCTAAATCCAACTTCGGCAATTTGCAGAATATCTTTCCTGTCAAGCGCATTAACCAGTTTTTTACTCAATGGGTCAAGCTCGCTTTTAATCGGTGGGAATAGAAATGACAAACAGAACGCGAGCAGTAAAAGTATTGACCCAAATCCAAAAACAAAATTTATGTTAAACATATTTATAAGAGGCCCGGCAATTCCAAATCCAGCCAAAAAAGATCCAAACAAGGTTATCGAAAAAAGAGAGTTTGCGGCCAGAAGTTGATTGCGATGACATACCAAAGGAATGGCAGAGGATTCAGCCGGCACATAAAACTGCACTAAAGAGTTAACTAAAAATACGACAGCTAAAATTGCCAGAAAACTGCCTTTGAAAATTATCAGACTTAAAAAACAAACTGCCAACAGTAAATTGATAATCATAATGATTTTTTTACGGTCAATAATATCCACAAACACTCCGGCAAATAATCCAAAAATGACCGAGGGTAAGTAAACCGTAAAAAGCATTAAAGAAACAGCAAATGAAGATTGAGTTAACTGATAAACCCAAACAAGTAATCCAAAGTTCAAACAGTTATATGACAGCTGCACCAAAATCTGGTTAACCCATAAATTTACGAAGCCGCGGTTTTTAATAATTGAAGTTTGAGTCTCAGTTTCCATTTAGAAAGTATCCACAATTTTACGTCGGCCCAGGTGTTTAATCAACTTGGCACTGAGAACAATAAAAAGTTCCCCTCCCTCCAAGCTTAATCTTTTGTATCAAACTACCACAATTCTTACAAGGCAACTTCTCCCTCCCATAAACAAAAGCATAGTCCAGGAATAAACCTTTTTTACCCTCAGGATTAGCAAAATGAGTTTTCGAAGACCCCCCATATTTAATTCCATTCTTCAAAGATTCAATAATACCTTCATACAGTTTCTGCAGTTCCTTATCATGTAAGTCCAAAACTTTCTTTCTGGGGTCAACTCCCGCCAGAAAACAAGTTTCACAGGCATAAATATTCCCTATTCCCGCCACAACCTCCTGATCCAAAAGCGCCACTTTAACCGGAGTCTTCTTTCTCCTTAACAAATTCTTTTTGAAAACCTCCAATGAAAAACCATCCCCCAAAGGCTCCGGCCCCATCTTCCCAAAGAATTCATGACCCATGACACCTGACTCATGATCCAGAAGTTTCATCCATCCAAACTTCCGCTGATCATTAAAAAATAAAGTAGAATCGTCAGACAAATTAATAATCACCCGCGTCGATTTATTCGGCAATTCCCCAAACATATCCAAAGTCGGATGCCCTCCAATAAA
>CAYNRM010000119.1:0-4078 GCA_964399555.1 uncultured Gammaproteobacteria bacterium
TTCTACAGAGTCGACCAGGACTGAGAATTCGTCTTCGCGTTTATCGAGTTTGCCGCCGATTACAACTACTTCCTCTTTATTTAATAAGTGTTTGTTTAGAGCGAAGGTTTTGGGGAAAACTACTGTGTCGACACTGGAGATTCCATCAGAGATTGTTACAAAGGCCATTTCGGAAGCATTCTTTTTGGTGAGAACTTTCTTTATTTCAGTGATGACGCCACCGAAGGTGACTCTGGAGCCGACTGACTGGTCTTTTATCTCATCAATTCGAGTTTTTAATGCGGCCTCTACTTGCTTTAATTTTTCCAGGTATGGTGGTTCATGGAGATAAAAACCCAGGAGTTCTTTTTCGTAAAGCAGGAGTTTATCTAGTTCGAGTTCCGGGACATCGGCTAGTTTGTAGCTGGATAAAGTTGCTTCATCTTCGGCTCCAAATAAAGATACTTGGCCTGAGGCTATATGTTTGGCTAATTTATGGGCTCTATCGAGACAATCATCAGTTCCCAGAAGTAGGGCTGATCTAGGGCCTAAGGAATCCAGGGCTCCGGCTTTGATGAGAGAATCTAAAGTTTTGCGGTTGGCGATGCGAGTGTCGATTCTAGAGCAGATATCAGAGAGTGAGGTAAAGGCGTGTTTATCGCGGGCGGCGATGATTGATTCTATGGCGGAGATGCCGACATTTTTAATGGCTGAGAGGCCAAAGCGGATGCCTTGTGTTTGGGCGATTTCGGATTTTGAGTGGGAGATATTTCTTTTTAACTCTTCTTCAGAGAGAGTATTTAAGTCTTCGATTGTAAAACCGACACCGGAGAATTTAACGTCGGGGGGTAAAACAACGATGCCCATTCTTTTGCACTCCTCTATGGCATGAGCGATTTTTTCAGTATTGCCGTATTCGGCAGTCATGACAGCGGCCATGTACTCTACCGGATAATTGCCTTTCATATAAGCGGTTTGGTAGGAGATCATGCCGTAAGAGGCGGCGTGGGCTTTGGGGAAACCGTAAGCCGCGAATGGTTCTATTTGGCCCCAAAGTTCATCGGCTTTTTCGCTTTTCATGCCTTTTTCGACGGCACCCTTCAGGAATTGATCTTTTTGCTTAGCCATTTCAGCGGGGATTTTTTTACCCATGGCTTTGCGGAATTTGTCAGCTTCAAGCCAGGTATAGCCAGCTAAATTAATTGCAGTTAACAAAACATCTTCCTGGTAAACCAGAATTCCTAAGGATTGCTGCATGTATTCTTCCATTCTGGGATCAAAGTATTTAATTTTTGAGGGGTCGTGCTTTCTTTGGATATAATCCGGGATTGAACCCATTGGACCTGGACGGTATAAAGCAATCATAGCCATCAAGTCGTAAATATGGGTCGGTTTTAGGTCGACCAGCCATTTGGTCATACCTGAGCCTTCAAGCTGAAATAGCCCCATTGTCTCCCCTTTTGCCAGAAGCTCAAAAGCTTTTTTATCATCCAGGGGAACGTTATCTAAATCTACTTTTATATCACGGTTTTTTAGAACGAACTCTACAGCGCGACCCAGAATCGAGAGATTGCGAATTCCTAAGAAGTCTAACTTGACTAGCCCAGCTGCTTCTACAGAAAACATGTCGTATTGAGCAACTACCCGGTCGCCGTTGGCCTCTCTTTGGAGGGGGGTAAAATCGGTTAACGGAGTTGGAGAAACTACAATACCGGCGGCGTGGACTGAGGCGTGACGGACAGTGCCTTCGACTTTGCAGGCTAAATCGAGAAGTTTTTTGTATTGGGCGTCAGTTCTATATAACTGGGCAAGTTCGGGGACTTCTTTTATGGCATCTGGGAGGGGTTTATGGAAACCCTGATGGGGTGGAGGCACAAGTTTGGCAATTCGGTCGACTTCCCCGTACGCGACCCCCATAACCCGTCCAATATCCCGAATAGCAGCGCGGCCCATCATGGTTCCGAAGGTCACAATGTGGGCGACTTTATCTTTACCGTATTTTTGGGCAACATACCTGATTACCTCATCCCGTCTGTCATCGGCAATGTCAGAATCAATATCGGGTAAACTAGGGCGCATGGGGTTTAAAAATCTTTCGAAGGGGATTTTGTATTGTATTGAGTCGATGTTGGTAACTCCTAGTGCAAACAAGACGAGAGAGCCGGCTGCTGAGCCTCTGGTGTTGGTTATTATTCCCTGCTCATGTGACCAGTTAATAAAATCCTGGACTATCAGGAAATAGGTGCCATATTTTTTCTTTTCAATAACTGATAATTCATAATCAAGCCTGGCAACCCGCTCCTCCGTCATTTCCATTCGCATCTGGCCACGCTCGAAAGTTAATTCTTTTAAATAGTCCATTGGGTCTTTGTCCCCTGGTACTTCAAAGATTGGGAACCGGGGAATATCTAATGGGATTTCGATATTAACTTTTTCGGCAATTTTGACTGAATTTTCTATTGCCTCAGGTAAATCTTTAAAACTGGCTAGCATTTCATCAGGGGATTTTAGGTATAAATCCGGAGTGTCAACCATTCTTAGGCGGTTGAATTCCATGATGGTTTTGCCGGTTTGGATACAGACAAGGCAATCCTGGGCTTCGGCGTCTTCTTTTTTTATGTAATGCAAATCATTTGTGGCGACAATTGGGATGCCTAATTTTTTTGATAATTGTTTTGCGGCGTCCCAGGTTAAATCCTGGATTTGGGCCATGTTTTCTAAATCAGTTTTGACTGATTGTTCAAGACCGCCACGGGCGAGGATTTCTTTGTAGAAATGGTTCTGGAGCTCGAAGTAATAATTGCCTTCACCGAATATTTCTAAGTACTCTTTAGCTACCTGCTCGCCTTTGCTGTAATCGTCGGTTTTTAGATTCCTGATGAACTCCCCTCCGGGGCAAGCAGAGAGGCAGATTAGACCTTCGTGGTATTTTTTCAGAAGCTCTTTATCAACGCGGGGTTTGTAGTAGAAACCCTCGAGGTTGGCTATGGAGACTAGCTTAATCAGATTCAGGTAACCTTCATAGTTTTTGGCGAGAACTGTTAAATGGTAGGGATCGGCATCCATTTTTCCTTCTTTGCTGGTATGCGCACGGGGCGCGACGTAGAGTTCGCAGCCGATTATTGGTTTGATCCCGGCTTCTTTGCATGATTTGTAGAATTCGATGGCACCGAACATAGAACCGTGGTCGGTTATTGCCAGAGAATCCATTCCTAAATCTTTAGCAGCTTTAACAAGCTTGGGGATCTTTGAGAGACCATCGAGGAGAGAATATTCGGTGTGCGTATGGAGGTGGACGAATTGACTCATATAATCTTCCTTTCAAATGAGTCATTCTGAGCGTAGTCGAAGGATCTGTATTCAATCATAGGTTGAAAGATTTCTTGCGGGAACAATATTCATCCGCGCGACAATCTTTGAGGTATCATTTTAACAGTATCTTAGATGGTTGTTTCAATAGGGTATTTACAGCAACTTATAATGGCTTACTTTGACCATGCATGTATAATCAAAGTATGGATAACAAGGCTAACTTACTGCATCCACCAACTGAGACCCGTATGAAGCCTGTTACGCCGCGAAGCTTGGAGGGGCTGAGCCAGCCAGAACTTGAAAAGCTAAGAGAAGCGCATTGGGGATTTTATAATAACTTTTTCAAGATTTTGCCTAATCCTAAGTACCCAGAAGGTACTGCCAGGAAGAAAGAAGTGGCCCAGCTTGAAGAGATGTTTCCTTTAATAAGCGAAAGGCCATTCAAAGAGATGTTGGAGGGGACAGAAACCACAAAAAAATATAGCGATAAGAGATTGACGACCAGTGATAAGGATTTTTTCGCCGAAGTTGACAAAACGATTGAAGAACTTGCAAAGAAAGGAGAGGTTTCGATTGAAGAACTGGAGAAGCTTAATCAGGAAGGGACTACAAAATCATATATCGAATTGAATCGTGCTGCTGAGCCTATTTGGGAGGCATTAATTGAACAAGGCTACACAATTGATGATTTAGCTTCTTAAAAGTGTTTCTAAAACTTCTTTTGCTTTGTTGGCATCAGCTTTGCCTTGGGTTTTGCGCATAACTCCTCCTACTAACGCCATTATGG
>CAYNRM010000120.1:0-4006 GCA_964399555.1 uncultured Gammaproteobacteria bacterium
CACTCAAGTCGAAGCTGAAGGGAGGACCGGGGTCATCGGCGTCCATCTCCCTGCTTGGTCCGTATAATGTTTTTCAATCTCAACAGCCCAACCCGCCAGTTTCAAAATCTCCTCATCAGTTAAAACAAAACTCTCCACTTCTTTTCTAGAGGTTTCAATAACTTTAGTCGGCTGACTGTCCCCATAAACCATCTTTCTGTTTTTCTTACCTAACGATTTAGAAATAATTGGCTTGTATATTTTTTTATTTAATAAGTGTTTCAGCAAATTTTGTTTAACAGGTTGGTTCAATGTCTTTTTATAAACAATGAATTCATCAGGTGTTACTTGACCTTGAACAACCATCTCTCCTAATCCCCAGGATCCATTTATTAAAACCACGTCCTTAAACCCGGATTCCGTATCTAAAGAAAACATAATCCCCGAACAGGACAAATCCGACCGAACCATTTTTTGAATCCCTACCGATAGCGCCACTTTAAAATGATCAAACTTTTTATCAACCCGATACGAAATTGCCCTGTCATTAAACAGCGACGCCATCGCTTTTCGAGTAGCCTCAAGCGTTTTCTCAAATCCCCTGATATTTAAATATGTTTCATGCTCCCCTGCAAATGACGCCCCTGGTAAATCCTCAGCCGTAGCTGAAGATCTAACCGCAAAATCCGCACCCTTACCGTATTCCTTTTCAGCCTCAATATGAGCCTCCTTAATTGCTTCCTTCAAATCTCCCGGGAATTCGGTCTCAACTATCTTCTCTCTAATTTTCTTACCTCGCCTTGCAAGTTCCGGAATATTTTTAGTATCAAGTCCGGTTAAAGTTTCTTTTATAAAATCGACCAATCCGGTCTCTTCTATGAAATGCCTATATGCGGTAGCTGTAACCACGTACCCTCCAGGCACAGGAATACCCTTCTTCTTAGTCAATTCTTGGATCATCTCACCCAAAGATGCATTCTTCCCTCCAACTTCAGGCACATCTTTAATCGAAACCTCGGATAATTTTTTAATGAGTAAACTATTCATACATTCAGCCTACTACTTTCTTGCCCCCTTTCATATACCGAAGGTGCAATAAAAAACAGATATTAATAACCGTAAATGCAGTAAAAGCCATAACGGGGATTGTTATAAATCCAAAATACCCGGTGTACTTAGTTAGACATGAAGCCCCTATAGAGCAAGGCGCAATCGCTTCTGGTAGAATCCCCTTTTGTAAAAGTACGTGGTAAAGGGCAATTAACATTCCGGGAATGCTTAAAGGTAAAACATAAAAAGGCAGCCCCTTGTCCTTTCGGTAAATCCCAACAGCAATTATCAAAACCAAAGGATACATTAAAATTCTTTGATACCAGCAAAGAATACACGGCGTGTAGTTCTTTATTTCGCTGTAGTATAAACTGCCTAAAGTGGCAAGAATACTTTGTATCCAGGCAATATACAGAATGTTATTTAAGAACAACTTTCTCATGACTTTTACTTTAATCCTAATCGGTAATCGTTATCTGTGACACGTATCACATCCTTTAAGTTTTTAATAATTCAAAATATCTAAATGATTCGTCTGCTAAATCAGGGAGATTACCAGTTAACTGAAACCCGCGACATCACTAAAATTCTTAGACTCTCTGGTAAAGGAGTTTTTGCGTGGATCAACACTGGAAAAGTTGGCGAGATATTGGTTGCAACCTCTGGTGAATTTAGTAATTTATATACCCTGGCATCGGGAAAATATCGAATATATGAAGTTAAGAACGAGCCGTCTTTAACAGATACTCTTCATCTGGAATTATTTACCGGTAAAAGTCTTTGGCAAGGCTATCTTCTTATCACCGGTTTCCCCACTACTGAACATAAACGAAGCAGAATAATTCCCACAACAGAAATTATCACCAGATCAAAGCATAGCGAATCTAAAGCGCCATCAACTCATCCTCAAGACCTACCAGGCTTTTAACAGTCAGAATATTTTTGTCAAAATCAATCAATCCTTTATCTTTCAATTTATGTATTTCTCTGCTGACCGTCTCCCTGGCAATTCCGGTTTGAGAAGCCAGGTCCTTTTCCGTTAACTTAACACCTACTATAATTTTACCTTTCTCTTCACTTCCAAATCTCTTAGCATATATTAAAATCTCCGCAATCAACCTGGCCTGAGCAGTGCCACTCATCAAATACTCCATTCTCAAAAAGTAACCGTCTAGTCCTTTGTAAATCCTTTGTAATAAATCAAACAAAACCTCCGGTTCTGATTTTAAAAACTTTAAGAATTCCTCTTTGGGCGCTTTTGTTACTGTTACCGGTGTAACCGCTTCAAAATAGTAATGCGATACCAAATCATTCAATATCCAAGCCATAGGGAAAAACGATATTGCCCGGTACACATTTATCACCACCTCTTCTCCCTGAGAAGAAACCGCATACATTCTAACTATACCGTCAGTCAGGTAATAAACCCCGGTCGGTTCTTCATCGGCCCTAATCAGTAGTTCCTTTGGCTTATACTTGTGTTTATTATAATTTGAGAAGAACATTTCCAACTTATTTCGAGCTTCAATATTCATACAGCTATTATACGCCTGCCTGACATGTATGAATACTTTAAATCGCAGAGAAAGTATGATTTACATCACATATTTTCTAAAAAGTTTTAGCTATCATGATCATGCAATCAGGGAAGGAGGCAGAAGTTAGGCAATTAAGAGATTAAAGAATTTAAGATTCTGCTCTTTGAGGTTGGAAGTTTTTGAAAAGAGATATTTAGTTTCAAAGAAAAAGTCCTTCCCCTGATTGCATGTTTTGAATACGTCTAATTTTATGGTATAAAGTCATTATGGAAACCGAAAGAGACAGGAAAATTAAAGCCTTTGAGTTTTTGTGTGGTAACCGGCTCGGTGTAATCTCCACAATCTCCTCCCTCGATTACACACCTCAAGGCTCTCTTGTATATTATGTAGTCGATGGAAAAAACATATACTTCATAACTACCCAACAAAGCCGGAAAATCCACAACTTAACCAGTCGTAACAGCATCTCATTTACCCTCTTCTCTGAAATCCCCCCTCTGGAGCTGCAAATAGAAGGAGATACCCAATTCGTCACAGACCAGGATAAAAAAACTCATATTTCAAAGATTTATCTTGAGAATGCAAATAAAAACCCCGATACCATTAACTGGCCGCCAATTTTAAAACTCCCCAACGACGAGGGGTTTCACTTTGTAAAAATTACCATCTCCAAGTTCAAATTTTCTGACTTCACTAAAAGTGAACGCAGCATAATTGAAGGTACACCCAAAGATTGGGTCTAATCATATATCCACGAATCAACCAACCAACGATTTTTTACTTGAACAAATGGAGGAAGCCGGTGAAATAAGGGCCAGAGAAATGTTCAAAAATCATGGCGTATAACAAATCTCGTCCGAAGTACCTTTACCAAAACCTAAAAAAATTAAGATTTAAATTCTACCACAAGCAATTAATTCAAAATCCTGAGCTCGTCGAATTGAGATAGATCCAATTCTATTTATACTATCTTTAACAATATCCTCCGCTCCTCCCTCACCCTGTTCATTAGCAATAAACGCCCCCTGAATTAATTTATCAAAACTACTTATTTCAACTGTACAGTCTGAATTTTGGTAGTAGATTGGGACATATTGTTCACCTGGCTCGAGTCCTGAGACTCGTAATATAATTTTGGTATCCAAATTCTGAGGAACCTCAACCAAACTTGCCATTCCCCGTACATTAGATTCTTTAATTGGTTTTATCTGAATTTCACTATTAGCCAAAGCTACAGGAAAAAATGGAATTTTAAGAGAACTATTCATTACAGCTGGAATAATATTACCAACTAATAAATTATTCTCCGCTTCTGCTGGTTTAACTATCAATAAAAGTCCTATTACGATTAACAGACTGTACACTATGTTCATCCCATAATGATATGATCACCTTGTTAATTTAAAACTATGGGTGTGTTAGAGAAATGTAAGAGTTTA
>CAYNRM010000121.1:0-3980 GCA_964399555.1 uncultured Gammaproteobacteria bacterium
ACACCGTGAGCTCGGTCGTGACTTGTGCTACCCATTACTTTGACTGAGAGGAAATTACCATTTGTATCGAATTTACTTAAGAAAATATCCACACTACCTGCTGATGTATAGGAAGTGTCACCAACTCCCGGGTCAAAATCAACAGTTGCGTAGAATTCACCAACAATATATACATTGTTACTTGAATCAATAGCGAGGTTGTATGAGGCATCATTACCTGTACCTCCCCATGTTTTTGTCCAGCCGTATGTACCATCGGCATTTATCTTTGTGAGAAAGATATCATAACCTCCGAGAGTATTGGTTTTATTATCTACTCCACTCGTCGGGTCAAAATCAACAGTGCCGGCATTAAACTGACCCGCTGTATATAAATTTCCGTCGGAGTCTGTTTTTAGTGCAGTACCATAATCTAAGGCTGAGGTTCCAAAGACACTAGTAGATTGATAATTAAGGGTGGCTGCTTCTACATTAGTTAAATTACAAAATGATAAAATTGTAAGAATAGTTAATACTAAAAGTAATTTAATTTTTTTAAATATTTTCATTGTAAGGACATCATGTCTGAAACAAAACAGTATGTCAACCTAGAATTAATAATGCACTATAAATAGTTATTCTGCAGACCCCAATTACAATACAATTTGGATAAGGAGAATAAACTCGACAAAATCAATCAAGCCCCGTTATCTAGACTCGATTGAGAAAGTTTGTAGCCTAAATTTAAAAATTATTCGTACCTCAGCGCATCAAGCGCCGATATTTTTGTTGCTCTACGGGCAGGATAGATTCCAGTAGTCAGCCCAACGAATAATGACAAAAAAATAATTGCTAAAACAAAGTACGACGGTAAATAGGTAATGTCTATATAACCTGCTCCCTTAACTACGGCAAAAACTGAAAGCAATAATCCAAGTAATTTACCAGCGAAGAAACCGATCGTAATTCCCAAAACTCCTCCAAAAAATCCCATTATCATTGATTCTGTTAAGAATAATTCTTTTACTTCTTGTGATCTCATACCCATCGCCTTCATGAGTCCTACCTCCCTTGTTCGTTCTAATAGGGAAACTGTTAACGTATTAAACATACCAAGTGAAGCAACTCCTAATGCAACCATTCCCAATAGTGCCAAGACAGCACGTGCAGTGGCAAATAAGCCATTAATTTGGGCAACTGTATCAGCCACAGATCTTGTGACGAACCCTGAAGCTTCAATTCGTTTTCTGGTATCAGAAAGAGCTTCCTTATTTTTAATTACTACTTTCAATTGTGAGTAATTTGTTATACCAAGTGCACGGAGATCAACAAATGGGACATAAAAAACAGGACTTTTATCATCAGGGGTTACTCCCACGATTGTATACTCAGCCTCTTCTGACTGTACTTTTTCTTTACTATCAGTCAGACCTCCTACAATCACAAATGCAGTTTTAAATACTTTACCTACAGCATCATTCTCATTAATGCCCAAAACCTTCAACATGGCGCGATTGACAACCGCCTCTTTTACTGCATTTGTCCCCAGCGGAATAGTTTTAGTTTCAGTTTGTTTAATAGATCCTGATTCAGATGCAATCTCAATAAAATCAAGCGATGCCGAATCACTTGCCGCAAGCACTTCACCTGAATCACTAGTGACCCCTAATACATTTGATTCAACAACTGTAGTATCTTCTACCACAATATTAATTTGTGCAAAAAATCCTGAAGATTGTTTTTGAGACCCATCATCATTTTTTATCAATATATATTTTCCATCCAAACAGTCAGGGTTTTCTTTCTCGCACTTTTCCTCATTCCATAATTTAACTGATGCATTAATCCATTTTCCTAAATAAGCTCCCTTAATATCTTTAAGATACTTTCCATCAGGGGAGTCTGGATAAGTCGCACCTAAGAATGTTTTCCCTGATTGAATACCCTCAGACCTTTTCGTATAACCCAATATTTTTCCCTTAGGGTCTGCGCTATCTCGTACTCTGACCCAACTTCCAGGGGTTATTCTAAATTCAACATCTCCTATCTGATCTCCTTTTTCTCCAACAGATTCTTCTTCAATACTCGTTGAAACACCAGCAACTTGCCCAACAGTACTCTCTGGGGGCATGAGCATGGAAATATCATTACTGCTAAAAATAGTCCCCTGAACTGGCTTTATAGCTGATTGTTGCAAATAATCGGCAGTAACCCCATATACAGCCATATCGGAAACAGAATTTTGAAAATTCACTCTACCGACAACCGCAATTAAGGGCAACACCTTATCTACATTTTCAATTTCTTTAAACTCGGATAATGTTTTATCTGTAATTAATACGTTACTTCCAGGTTGCGTAAATACATCAACTTGTTTCATTTCATCAAGACGTGCAACACGCGAAATAACCAATTCCTGCAGACCATATCCAATAGAAACTAAAAATACGATTGAACTAACACCAACAGCCATTCCACCGACAGTAATGATTGTTCTGGATTTCTTAAAACGCATATTTCTTAATGCCAAATCAATAAGCGTCAACCTATTCAGACTTCCTTCTTTATGGCGGTTATAGCCTAATACTAAATTATAGAGACGCACAAAAGGATAGCTGATTATGCCTTTTACTTTTTGCGGTACAAAAGGAATTCTACTTGTATGAGTGAGTAATTTATAACAAATATAAAATATAAGTAGTACTGAAAAATTAGAGACATCCCAAATCGAAAAAAGAATTGTCTTAATAAAATGATAAAATTTTACAGGCAAATGAATAAGATAACTCGGTATATTTTTTATTTTATCCATGATTATTTTGTTGAATCCGCAGACTGCAAAAACCCTCTCTTGTACTGGAGCTCTTTAAATAATTTTTCTTGATCTTTTTGATCATAAATGCCTACCACTTGTCCATCTAACATTCTGACAGCTGTCTTAGAATATTTTAAATATTCTAAATCATGTGTAACCATAATAACTGTCTTTTTCTGTTGCTCATTCAAATCCGAAAAAAGTTGCATAACTAACTTTCCTGAATCGTAATCCAGATTACCAGTTGGTTCATCAGCAACAACTAACATTGGATTATTAATTAAAGCCCGCGCCATTGCAACACGTTGCTGTTGACCTGAAGATAAATCATTCGGATGATAATATGCCCAATTTTCCATTTGTACTTGTTTTAAAACCCCAATTCCTTTTTCTTCAGCGTAATCTCTTTCAGCCCCCAATAATGTCAAAGGGAACATCACATTCTCAATAACATTCAATGATTTAATCCAATTTGGTTGTTGGTAAATCATTCCAACATGATGTTTTCTTACAACGGCCCGATCATCTTCTGAAGAATTTTCATATAAATTATTATCCATAAAACGTATGTTGCCACTAGTTGGAGGCTCTAAGCCTAAAATAGTGTGCAATAAAGTTGACTTACCACAACCTGACGGACCAAAAACCACCACAAAATCTCCCTCTTTAATTTTGAAAGAAACATTTTTTAAAATTTGAACAGTTTGAGTACCAATAACATACGATTTACAAATGTCATCAATTTCCATAATAGCCGAACCAGTAAATTGTTGATGAGCTACAGGATGGTGTACATCTTTGTTTTCATTCACTTTATTATCAGTAGGGGCTGATACAATCACTGAAGAGCTTTGCGGACTGGCAGAAACATCCTCTACAGCACTTGTTGTTGGAACAGCTGGGGTCACTGCGTCATCTTCTTTTACTTCTTTTTTATCAGTGGTGGCTTCGAGCTTGCTTACCTCATGAGTAGCTTTTACCAAAGTATCTGATGCTTCTATTTGTTCTGCAGAAGAGAGAGCCGTAGTTTTTGGTTCAACCACACCAGGTTGTGTCTTTTTTCTTGTAAAGAAGTCAATGAGTCTATTTTTTTTAAGTATAGGTTGTGCTGAATCCAAAGCCAAATCTAATCCTAATTTAGGTAATGGAGTTTTAGATTTTCTGAATTTTCTTATCATAATATAAC
>CAYNRM010000122.1:0-1569 GCA_964399555.1 uncultured Gammaproteobacteria bacterium
ACATTGGGCAGGCTTGAGAAGGAGTCTCGACTTTCAGTAACAACAATCAGGTTTGCTCGTACAGCGGGTGAGGAGATGTTGGTGGAGAGGAAGGCAATGTTCTCTGAAGGGGGTCAGTATATTTTTGGCGTTGACACTAAGAGTGATAGTCCGCCACCAGTTTCAGGCTCCAGATCTATGGTTGACGACGGAATATACCATCACCTATTTTGGTTAATGTCTGATGATGGTAGAAAAGCTTATGCGACTGAAATTCCTTTCTACAATCAAGTTAACTGGGCCGTGGTAAAGTGGATAATAGGGAAGATCACACTGTAGTAGACTTCTCCGCCCTGACCCACCTGCACTTGGTAATCAACAAATGAGTTTAATAGAGAATTGAACAACCTTGAGAGCATTGCGTTAATTAGTTATGCCTTCTAAGTATCACCTCCTTAAAACTGCTGTTAATTTGTTGTTTCTGATTAAATTTAGTCTGGTTTTTTCCCATACTGATACTTTCTGCTCCATAATATTTCAGTTCACAAACGATGTGCACCAGTTAATCTAATCTAGCCTGACCATGCCTTCAGTTTGATTTCTCTTTGCAAAGTCTCCCACCAGACTCTAAAATATGATCTCTTTTTGTGCCTGTTAACTTTAATTAAGTTCACTTGATTAAGCTGACTGATTAACTTACACCAAAAAGCCAACCAGAAACTAAGGCTGACAAACATCAGCAGGATCCTAAAAGTTAGTTTAGTATTAATGAATAGTTTCTTTAAATCACAGATATGCTTTAAATCTTTAAAAGTTTCTTCAATCTCAAACCTGTGAGCATAGATATTGAGCACTTCTTCTCTGGTTGAATCAAAATCATTAGTTAAGATATACCATCTCTCAAGCTTCTGTTTTGCTTTCTGTTTTGTCTTTTTTTGCTGTGGCAAAGGTGATATGACCAGCCTCATCTTGTGATCAAACAAAGTAATAGTTGTGTCTTTGCTAATTCTGCTGATGTAGTAGCTTTGGTCTTTTTACCAACTTTGTACTCAAGCTTTTGGCCTTGTTTAATCCTCAGATAAAAGCTAATTTTTCTGCCTAACATGAACTTCATTAAATCAGGTATCCAAAAACCTCTGTCAAGCACAAATGAAGGAAAGAAGCCTAACATCCCACCAAACTTTTCAACCTCTTCAATTACAAACTTGTTTTGAGAACCAACTTCAGTTAATGGGTAAGTTAGGCAATTTGCCCAGATTGGTATGGCCCTGCCAGCCTGAGTTTGGACAGCAAAAGCTAGTGTTTCAAATCCACAGAAAGTTGAGAAATCAATATTAACTAGGGATTGTCTGTTAACTAAACTGCTGGATTTTAAAACAGCCTCAAAGTCTGACAGTATACTCTGGTTTGAAAACAGGCGATATACTTTAGAGCAGGCAGTGTTAGTATTCTCAATTATCATCCTGGCATTAGAGTTTAAGCTGCAAAATGGAGCTAAACTGAATGCGTTAATGCCAAATTTAAACAAACCTTTGTGTTTAATTTTTACATTAGGTAGAATTTGATTATTCAGTAATTTAACTGATAAAA
>CAYNRM010000122.1:1579-3921 GCA_964399555.1 uncultured Gammaproteobacteria bacterium
GATCTGCCCATTAATTATGCTCAAATTTCAATATGTTTATGCAAATTTAATTATCTACTGAAAAAAGTGCAGGTGGGTCAGTTCTCCGCCTGATTGACCAGTAGCAATCTTTATTGCCGGTCGTAAAAATAATTTAGGTGCCGAATGGGGCATCCCCACCTTTTTGAGCGGAGGCTTTTGATCCAGATAGAGGCACTTTAGAGGCCATTGAACTTCTGAGTTTATCTGTGCCCCTTTCAAGAGTTCCCCAGAAGCCGGTTTGCTTATGATCAACACCAACCTCTTTTCCGTCAGAAAGCGGATCCTTGCCGGCTCTTCTCACCAATCCCAACTGTACATCCCCAAACCTTCCAGCTTGGACGTGTTTAGTGCCCAGTAAGGAATTCCGCCAGCTGCTTACATCGGAACCAGCCTTAGTAACTTGACCTGTCATTTGGCCTTCGTAGGATCTACCACTCGAGATTGCTCCTCCAATCGCACCTGCCAGGACACCACCTGCTTGGCCAGGCTTACCAACTGCCTTACATATTACGTCGGGAATGGAAGGTGTGGCGAGGATGGCAACAAAAGCAAGAATTTTCCTTAGGTATTCTAGCTGTAATCCTCCTAGGAAAGGTAAATTTCCGGTTGCGTTGGTGATACTGAGTGGATCAGTGACTCCGAAAGCAGGAATTGGGTAATTAAGGAAAGTTCCGGAATTTCTTCCTATTAAAAATGCAGCAAAGTAGAATACACCGATCACTGCGGGGAATGCTAAAACATTACAAAGCATGTTTTTAATCCAATCGGTGACTGAGCCTTGTCTCCCGGGTATTGAGCTGGCTAAAAATACAAAGGGGGAAATGATTGTGAGAAAGATTATCATTAAATAGCTATTTATTAGACGGAGGGCGAGTTTTACGATTGTGTACAAAAGGATAAGTACGGATAAAACAGTTGCCCAAAAAGCAAGCCATGTTGATGGGTCTGCAAAGGCTGCAGCGCCTGCGCCAGCTGCTATAGCAGTAGGGGTTCCGCCGATAATGGCTCCCGCTATCGAGGTTCCGGCTCCTACTGCATTTGGGACAGTAGCTCCGCCACGGCCGGCATTCCAACGAATAAGCCCAGCTGCTGTTGAGAAGGTGCCACCGACGACATCTCCAACAGGAGACAAGAATGAATTATAGATCAAATAGGTCATACTGGCAGCAAACCACTTCACGATTGATGTAGGGTTGGTAATAAGTGTTTGCGTGGCACTTCCTTGAGTCCAAGGAAGATTTCTTAAGCCTTGGTCAATAAAATACTTAATGCTCTCCTGGTCGAGTATAGTGGTTGATCCTCCTCCGATCGTGAGGGGGTTTTCAGAGGCTAATCTTTGAGTTAAGGGCCCAGTAGCGGGGGTGCCACCGTTAACCTTAATAGCTTCGTCAAAATAGTAACCAACCATATCGGTAGCCACATAGGCGACATCAGTTAAGAGGGAGGCGAGGAAATAACTGAAAGTTATCAACACCAAGCCGATAACTAGTCCGGGCAAAGCCATTTGGGCGGTAACTACAGTTTGGGGGTTTAGTTTTTGGCGGAACATGACCATAAGACCGACACCTACGAAAATTAATATCATGACTAAGTAGGAGATGTTGCGGCTGACTGTCCATAACGCGAAGATGGGACTGAGGACGGTATTGCCGGAGCCAGGGACTTGAGCGTTAGCCACGTCAATAAGCCCAATGTTTTTGCCCATATAAGTCCAAAGGCTCATCTGGTCTAAGGGTTTTTCTTCATACATTAATGTGATCATAGAAGTCCCAAGGCCTAAAAGGCCGCCTGAGGTATTGGCTGAGGAGAGGTAAGGTGTGCTTGAGACTGCTCCCTGGAGATTTTTCGTGAAGGAATATTCTAAGCAGGGATTGATTGGGGATGATCCTGTGAGTATACACATCAGGCCGTGACCGAAGTTGTACATGGCCATAGTGGCGCTGTTTGGGGATTGATAGGTGGGCATTGACTCAGTAGATTTGTAGTAAATGGGTGAGGGGAGAGTGAGTTGTCCGGAATTGATAGCGGGTGTTTGGGCGAGAGACTGAGCGGGAAGGGAAAAGAGAGCTAAGAGTAAAAGAGTAAGGAGGTATTTTTTGTACATTGCTAATTGTACGTTTAGTATTTTGGTGTGCATGGCAGTTTCTTAAAGAGTAGTACAAAAGGAGAAAAGATTCAATTAGGTTAATTAGAGGCAGTAGGGGGGGAAGCCGAGGCAGAATTGGGTGACGTTGGCTCCGGTGATGGCGAAAATTAACTTTAGTGCTAACCAGGCGAGGACCATGAAGAATAATCCCATAAATGCCCAGGTAACTGAATTC
>CAYNRM010000123.1:0-3911 GCA_964399555.1 uncultured Gammaproteobacteria bacterium
GAGCATCCCTTTTTATTCTCTCTTTTTCTTCTTCCTCTAATTTATGCCGTAGTGATTCGGCAATTCGAATTTCTGCTTCAGCGACCTGAGCATCGAAAGTTGCTCTGACCTGAGGAATAGTCAGTGTGGGTTTTACAGTTGGCTCAGGATTTGGTGTTGGTGTGGATTTTGCATTCTCTTGTTTGGGCGGCTCAGCAGGTTCGGTGGTCTCCAAGGGCTTACTTCCAGAGGAGTTTTGCTGATTCTTGGGGGAAGTTGCTACAATTCCGCCATTAGTCTCTAGACGAAGAATATTTGGATTTTCTAGACCTGTGTTACAAAGAAATTCCCAGCCGTGTACACCACTGTCCTGCAGAGTAAAACTCCACCTTGAAGCAGGTTGTCCGTTATTTCGGGAGTCTATTTGGGAGGGAGGGAGATTAAATGAAGAACTAACAACACCATAGTATGCATTCTTCGATGGGTTAAGGACGTTGGTAAAAGTGTGTGGACCCCTTGACCCATCTACTCTGACACTAACAACACAATTAACAGGGGAATCTACTGACACGTCACCATTGTCTACAGGAATAATTAGACTTGGTTGTGGACCTAACTGCAGAATGTTTGGATTGTCGAGTCCTGTGTTGCACACATAACTTGCTTTGATTGATTCCTGATTATTCACTCTTAAAATCCAGGCGGACGCACGACTGCCAGTTATCTGTGAATCCGACCGCGAAGGAGGCAGATAAACAGATTGATTATCGGAACGATAAGTAAGTTTTTGTGAAGGATCTTGAGCGTTGGTAAATTCGTTAACAGCTCTCCTGTTGCCTTCGACTTTGACACTGACTAGACAGTCATTTTCGGCGGCAGAGGCTATAGGAATTGATAAACCAAGTGAGTTGGAATGTCTGACTATCTCTATGCTACCTACAGCTCCAGTAGCTAATGCAGTAGCGCTCAGCAGTCGCGCACCTGAATCAAGAGCCTTTGCAAAAGCTTTTGCTATTTCAGGGGATGTTTCAACTCGTCTGCTCATACACTTAGTCTATGATAAGGAAAGTATTATAGGTAGATATCCTCAATCTGTCAAAAAAGCGTACATTCTAAGTGGAAGTAGAGGAGCTCGTTAGGTAAGTACCTGAACCATTTTCTCATAGGTGTCAAATATCCTAAACATTTTCTGGGAGTTGAATTTAATTTAACTTCTAAAGTTCGCCGTTGGTTATTAATGCATAATTGGTAGGAGAAGCAGTAGATAATCTAAAATATATAGTTGAGGTGATAACACCTACTTCTATACAAAACGATACCTTGACTCTTTGGTTCTAAACCCCTAAGCTGTATTTGAAAGAAACACCTTGAGGTGTTTTTTATATTTATGAACGATATACAGAAAGCTAAATTAGAAATGTGGACTAAGAAGATGGAGGATACTGAGAAGGCCCTGGCTGATGCCATGAAAAGAAAAGGTGAGGCAGCTGCTATGGGGGACTTATCGGAGAATTCGGCATATAAGATGGCGATTGAGGATATTGAGATGAGTTATGCGAGAATGAATGAGATTACCAAGATTTTAGAGAATATCAAAAAAGACGGTAAAGCTTAGTCGATCAGATCTTTAGATTTTAAATCTTTAATTAACATTTTTCCGGGTATTGATAGTTTTAGTTCAGTTGAATCAACCCAACCTATCTTTTCTACAGGCGGATTAGGTTTTACTTCTCCTGCGTACTTGCCTGTGTAACAGGTGATTCTGACAATGGTACCCTCAGGTTTTCCGTGAGCCTGACCTTCATAGACGCCTAATAATTTGACTGTTGAGATTTGTAGATCTATTGATAATTCTTCTCGTAGTTCCCTACTTAGTGCTTCTATATCTGATTCACCTGTTTCTCTTTTGCCTCCTGGCATGATCCAAACAGTTTTGCCCGTTTCCCAATTTAGCATCACTTTGCGATTCTCTATTTGAATTAAGGCAAGTTTGTCGATAAAGGTTTTATTCATAGATTATTTTCACTCAGGCAGAATTTTGCTGTTTAGCAGGAAATCGGCGATTTCTTTACTGATTAATTCAATGCCTTTTTTTGAGGGGTGGATAAAGGTGCCACCTTCTATATATTCGAGGTCGCCTGTCCCCTCTTTGTTGAGTGATTTATCATAAACATTTATCAAGGGGATGTTATTCTCTCGGGCGTATTCCATGTGGTTTTTGATGTAGGCAGTTCTTTCGTCTGCCCACTCGGCTCTTTTTTCTGGAGATAAATCAACTGCGCCCTGGCCGTATTTTTCGCGGTTAGGAGCGATGGTAGCGACGAAGACGATTATTGAGTTAACTTCAGAGTTTGTTTTGACGTTTCTGATGCTGTTTACTGCTTTATCCAGAGTTTCAGTTTGTTTTTTCAGGCCTGCTTCTAAGGATAAATCTGAGAGTGGGTTGTATCCGAATGATTCTATTAAAATAACTTCAAATTCCCGGGACTTTATAACGTCTTTATCTAGAATTTCCTGGAGTGAAAGAATGCTGGTTGAGCCTTTGGCAAGATTATAGATGCCGAAGATTTTGGTAGGATAGTTTATTTTTAAATATTCGCGGAGTTTGTCGGAATTTGGGCCTAAGGATTCAGTCATTGAATCGCCCACCATTATTATGGTGTAAGCGTCCTTAGGTAGGGCTTCTTTGAGGACTACTGGGGTGGGCGTAGGGGTTGATGAAGGAGCGATAGGATTTAATGGGCTGGTACCAGAATTAAAAGAGTCTCCTCTTGCGTAGAATAAGAAAAGTAAGACAACTGCTGCGAGTATGGAAATAATTATAATTTGCTTCATTTCAATTTGTATTATGTCACGTTTGACACGAAAAAGGAGCCCTTGCGGACTCCTTTTAAACAATGGTTTAAAAATTAAACCAGGAATTAGAAACAGATTTTAATATCTGTTGCCTCCTCCTCCACCTCCCCTACGATCGTCTCTTCCCCCACCAAATCCGCCTCCACCACGGCTTCCACCGCGGTCTCCGCCTCCAAAGCCACCACCTTGTGGTCTCTCTTCTCTTGGACGCGCGACTGATACATTAATTCTTCTTCCATCAACCTCTGAATCATTCAGCGCTTTGATTGAAGCTTGCGCTTCTTCGTCACCAGCCATTTCTACGAAACCGAAGCCTTTGCTTTGATTTGTGTATTTATCGCTAATAACTTGTGCTGACTGAACCTGACCAAATGCGGCAAACATTTCCTCAAGACCTTGTGAGTTAATTGAGTATGGTAAACCGCCTACAAATAATTTTGTCATATTAGATTTTCACCACCTTCTTTTTTTACTCTCTAATTTAGGGATGTGAAAGAAAGAAATAATCTCGCTACAAAACACTAACAGAGTTAAGGGTATTGTATTACTTCTAATTGATAAGTGCAAATAGGTAATTTAAAGCTAGTTCTTTCGGAGGGAAGAGAGAATCTCGTTTTCCTGTTTTAAGAATATCTCAAAGTTAGTAGACCCGGAGATAGATTTAATTTTTCTTGATTTTAGTTTACCATCTCTTAACATAGTAGAAATTGAGGAATGAGTGATTTTAAAGTTTCTAATTAGTTCGTAAGAAGAATACCAACTCGTTCGGTCTTCGCAAACGAAAGTTGGAACTGTACCGTTTTCGACTGCGTTCTGACAGGAAAGACATTTTTCGCCGTTAGCGTCATACCAACCGGTTTCACCTGAGATAGAAGCGTGGCAAATTGTACAACTGTAAAGGGTGCCGTTGTTTTCAAGGGTAAACCCTTTAGGTTCTAATTGAAGTCTTTTGAGACGAGTAAGTTGAGTGTTTGAGATACATTCATTCTAAACTATTACGCAAGAAAAAGAAAGCTCAGGAGTTAGGTTAAGAGCTGTTTTGGAGATCCATGGTCATTTGGGAAATGGATTTGTCC
>CAYNRM010000124.1:0-3844 GCA_964399555.1 uncultured Gammaproteobacteria bacterium
ATTTATACACCAAGTTAGCAGACCTTGTCAAGAAGTGATAACCACCTCAACAAATAACCAATATACAAGAGACAAGTATTCCAAACAAATTACAAATTCAAAATCACAATAATCAAACTGTTTGGAATTTGATTACTGAGACATTGGCTATTGTTTGTTACTTGTAACTTGTATCTTGGAGACTTGGTATTTACAAAGTATAATCTGCCTGATGACAATATACTTTGTAAGACATGGCGAGGGGCATCACAATGCGAATAATTTATATTCCCTGCCGGAGTTTGAGTTGACAGATAAGGGAAGGCTGGAAGCAAGATCAGCTGGAGGAAGATTGAAGCATCTGCCTATTGAATTGCTGGTTGTTAGTACTTATAAAAGGACGCGTCAGACGGCGGAAATTATAAATGAAGAGATTGGTAGTAAACCAGTGATCTTTTCTGATCTACCAGTAGAGGTGAGGAGACCTTCTGAGATTGCGGGTAGGAGAATTGACCTACCTCAGAGCGTCGTTATCAGGAAAAAATTGGATGAGAATGCCCACTTAGCAGACTGGCATTATTCGGATGAGGAAAATTTTTCTGATTTGAAGAAAAGAGGATATGAATTTTTAGAGCATTTGGGAAGTTATAAAGAAGAAAATATTGCAGTTGTTTCACACTCAGTGTTTATAAAAATGGTAATTTTGCTGATTGTTGTGGGGGATGACTTAACTCCTGAAATCTTTAACAGGTCTTATAAAGGAATGAAATTGGCAACTTCCGGGCTGACAATTTGTAATTTTGAAGGGGGCGACTGGAGTTTGGTTACCTGGAATGATCAAGCCCATTTAGCTGAGTAGATTGTTGAGTCTTTTTTTGTATTCCCCTAGAATCTTGACTCCTTTATCTTCCGGGTGAAAGTACAAAGCCCCTTTTTCTATCCTTTCAGAATTGTCGGGATTTCCCATTATTTTTAGCTGGAGATTTTTAGAAAAATTCTCCATCACGCTAGTAAGGTTATTTTTACCATTCTTATATGCAAAACTATTTGTTGATTTTTTTTCTTTTCTAATTTCTAAAACGCTGCTTTTCCAGTTAGGAAGGAATTTAAATGCCCAGTCATTTGCGTGTAAAAAAAGAGAGTACACTCCATCTCTTTGCCAAAGAATCTTCATTTGTAGCACCTCATGTGCAAGATAGATATTCTTTTTATTTTGCTCTAAATTAGATTCTTCGAGTATAAGATTTATGCATATTTTACCGTTGACCTGTAGTTGTTTTTCACGCCTCGTTCGTCTTAGGCCAGTTAAACTGGTTATCAAAATCAACATTAATCGGGTGACCCATATTCTTTTCTTGGAGGTTATGACAAAAAGATCTATGTCGTCTGTTTTAGAACTCCCCATCATTGCCAGAGAACCAGAAATTCCCACTAATTTTATCCAAGGGATTATTTTAAATATGATTGAAATGTATTTTGCGACTTGTAAATGCTTCTTTGATATCGCTTCTTTTTGGATTCGCTCTTTGATTAAACTAGTTCTACCTTTTAAACAATAATAATCGCTGCTCTTGATTTTTTTAAGCCGGGGTTGCGAGATTTTTTCTTTCTTTATTAAAATGGCGAGTGTTTTTTCCACCTGCTTAAGTGATGCTTGTCTCCCTATTAACCATTTGTGAATCTCCCAGGCCTTTAAAGGAAAGTCGAAAATGTCGTAATAATTTAGAGTTTTAAGAACTGCTTTCTCCATTCTTTTATTTTCGGCTACTTTAACATGAACTTATATTTGTTAAAATAGCTAGATGAGTAACTTGTTAAAAGATTACACCACTTTATCAATTGGAGGCCCTGCACAGGAAATTATCCCCGCTAATACTGAGGAGCAATTAATAAACACTCTCCAAGCGGCTATTGTTAAGAATTCTAATTTCTTAGTTATAGGGGGAGGGAGTAATTTGCTGGTCTCAGATGAAGGATACACGGGTTTTATTATTAAGAATGAGACCAAAGGAATACATACTTTTAGAAATAGTGTAATTGTAAAAAGCGGGGTGAGTTTGCTGGACTTAATTGATTATGCAAATGATCAAGGCCTGGGGGGGCTTGAGAATTTAGCAGGAATTCCTGGTACTGTGGGCGGGGCGATTTATGGGAATGCCGGAGCTTATGGCCAAACGATTTCAGATCATTTGATTCAGGTTGCGGTTTTTGACACTGGAAGTCAAACTAGAAAAGTCATCAAAAGAGATGATTGCGAATTCTCGTACCGCGACAGTGCTTTTAAGAGAAACGGGCAAATAATATTAGAAACTACTTTTGATTTATCCCCTGCTGATAAAGAAGCACTTATCAAGACTTCTGCTGAGACAATAAAAAAACGGGAGGTTAAGTATCCTCCGGGAATAAAATGCCCGGGTTCGTTTTTTAAGAATATCATCGCCTCTGAACTGGCGCCTGAAATTTTGGCAAGGATACCGGAGGACAAAATTGTTTACGGGAAAGTTCCTGCCGGGACGCTGTTAGAGATGGCTGGAGCTAAAGGAGATTCCTTGGGACAAATCGAGGTTGCACCTTACCATGCTAATTTGTTTATTAATAAGGGTGAAGGGACTGCGTTAGATTTTTATAGCTTGGCAAAAAAATATTTTGACAAAGTTTATGATAAATTTGGAATTAAACTTGAGCCGGAAGTACAGTTAATTAATCTCCCCGGATTACAGTAATGGTATACTCGGTCCATGCTAAGAAAACTTCTAAAATATAATGTTATTTTTAACCCTGAGCAAGAAGGAGGGTTTACGGTAACAGTTCCTTCACTTCCGGGTTGTGTGACTTATGGAAAGAATATTGAGCAGGCAAATGAAATGGCTAAAGATGCCATTGGTCTTTACCTGGAGAGCCTGAGGAAATACCGCGAAGAGATTCCCTCAGATGAAAAATCTCTAGTGGGTTCTTTAGATTTCGAATATCCGCATTCTAATGCCTAAGGTCTACACTCCAAAGCAAGTACTGGTCAAGCTAAAGAAACTAGGATTTATTGAAGATAGGCAAAGCGGAAGCCATATTGTTCTTATTGAGCCCGAATCTAAACGCAGGGCAGTTACACCTTTTCACCTAAAACAACTACCTAAAGGAACTTTATCTTCAATTCTGAGGGAAATGAAGATTTCAAAAAAGACTTTGAACAGATTAAATAATTCTGTTAAATCAGAGACCTTTACGCTCGGAAATCTTAGCGTTTGTCGAAGATTTCGGATCTGATAATCTCTTCCATTACTTGGTATCCATTCTGGTTGGGGTGAATGCCGTCTTCCATTAGTTTAGGGATGTCGAGATCTTTCATTCTGTCGAAAATATTAATGAAAGGGATTTCCCGGCTTTGGCAAAAGTCACGCAATACTGTATTGTATTGTTCGATATATTCATTTTTGTATACGGCTTCTGGCTCCCAGTACAAAGGGTTTGTGCGGCTTTCATCAACTGGGGTTAAGCCGATGAAGGCTACGTCCAGGGTGTATTGCCTGGCGATTTCCCACATGTCCCAGATGTTTTGCTGGTAAGTTTCAAGATCCACTTCGTGTCTTTTTTCTGAGGGATAATACCGGGAATCATTAATGCCGATTGCAAATAAAATAATAGTTTCTTCATCCTGGTTAAAACGAGGGGCTAATTCCTGCTCGAACCTGGAGAATAGGCCGGTTGAGGTGTCACCTGGGATTCCCAGATTGTATGTGAGGGTGTAGTAAGTTGAGAATAAATCAGCGCCTGTGTATGATTCCAGAGATTTAGAATCTAAATATTTTCTTAACCTCCCTACCCAACCTCCTTGTGGGTCCCAGTTGCCATAAGTTATGGAATCGCCGAA
>CAYNRM010000125.1:0-3835 GCA_964399555.1 uncultured Gammaproteobacteria bacterium
GGCCATGGGTTACTCACTTACGCTTGGAGCGGGTGTAGAGGTAGATTCCGAGAGCAGCAGCAGCCAGCACGAGCGGGCTCTTGAGGTATTCCATCGCGCCCATGCCAGGGAGAGCGCCGCCGTTGGATACGCCGCCCATGCCAGGGAGAGCGCCACCGTTGGATCCGCCGCCCATGCCGGGCATGCCAGCTCCTTCTTGCACGCCGATCATACCCTCGACCCCGGTGTAGGGGCGGATGGGTGGCTTCTCGCTCAGTGCGTACATGCCCCGGAACACGACGTGGTCGTGCTTGTTGAAGCGGGCGACCATGTTCGGGCGGGTGAAGAGCACATCCACACCCTCGGGGGTCTGGGCCAGCGCAGGGCGCTGCATATTCGGACTCGCGCGTTGCCGGTCGATGCCTGAACGAACACCGGCGAGGCGATCGGGGGTCATCAGGTCATCCATGAGCCCGTTCATAGGATTCATGGCAGCGTCGAGGATTTCGGCCTGCGTCTCGTGCTCCTGCTCGACCGAGATGGCGGCAGAGCGGTGAGCGGGGCGGGCCTGCCCATTGGCGTTGGCGATGCTGCGCAGAACCGGCTTGATTGAACGAGCGACAGGCCGGCGCATCTGGTTCACGTCCTGCTGAGGGAACGCGGGCAAGTTGCGGCTGATCTGCTCCATCGGAGCATCCTGATCCAGCATCGAATCCATCACCACGTAAGCAGGAGCGGGCTTGCCCAAAGGCTTCTGCGTGTCGAGGTGACTCGTGACCCGAGGATCGCCCACGTAGCCGAGCGGAGCGCCCTGGAGCCCCCGCAGATTATTGCCATTCATGTGAACTTCCTCGGATTGGTTGAGCGGGTACACTTTGCGGGACTTCACCCTACTGGCGGGACATTCCCAGCCTGCGGGCTTGTCCTTCATGATCGGATCGAGACTGATCCACTCAGCGCGCGGCCGAGCCTGCAGATAGACGTGGCTGAACGTGGTGGTATCGACGCCGACCACAACGAAGCGCGTGGGGATGCCGATGGCACCAAGGAGCGCGGCCTCAAGGCTGCTCTTATCGTCACAATCGCCAGCTTTGCTGTTGAATGCGGTTTCCTCGGGAGGCAGCAGCGTCTCTTGGCCGGCCACGTCCCGGGTGTAGCGAATGCTGTCGCGCACCCAATTGTGAATCGCCTCCATTTCCAGTTCATACTTCTTCTCAGGGACGCCGGCCCGAGTCAGGATGTTGATTGCCAACGCCCGGATCTTGGGGGATCGAGCCCCGTAGATGCCCATGGCGAGCTTGGTCATCATCTGAACGGTTTCGTCGGTGCCCCTGATTCCGTCTGAGAGGACAGAGTAAGTCACTGGCACCGATCCTGAGACTGGCATATCCGGGCATCCTACCCCGTCCCAGGCCAGTCGCAAAGGGTCGGTTTACTTAGGTGCGTCGGGGAAGGTCAGCGGATCGTCGTCAGATTCACCAGGGGCGCCACTCATCGGCAGATCACTGACCTTGGGCTGAACGAATCGCTCGCCGGTCGGGGACTCTGCCGCCAAGACCGCTTGGAGGTGCCGCGAGGTGGTCATGGTCGCTGACTCGTTCGGGGAGGTGCGCACCAGCTCAGTTGGTTCCGCGAACCGTTTGACGTTGGTGGCTCGATTCACCCGGGCTGACTTGATGCCCATGTGAGTGTGGAGCAGATTGAGCGGCAGGTTCAGGGCTTGGAGTCGGCCTGGGCGGTGGGCGAGGATCTCATACGCACCGGTGATCAGGTCGCTGAAAGCGCGACTGCACAGCAACGCACCCTTGGTCACCCCCGGCGCCAGCATGCCCCATATCTCGGTGCAGAGCGCTCCGGATCCGTCCACGAAGTGAATAAGCGACAGCCTCAGGACGTATTCAGAGCCAGAATCAGCAATCTGCCGCAGCGAGTAGAGGGTCTCTCTCGATTCCATTTCCAAGGGGAACAGGCTGAATTGCTTCGGCACCTTGTTTCCGTGATCGGCGGGCTCACTAGCGACGACGGTGTGGGTGACAGGGTTGTGCACAGGCGCACTCGTACGCACCTGAGCGGCTTTTCGTTCAGCGTAATCGAGGAAGCGCTCGAATCCGAACTCGTGATCAGGCCAGCAGACGCGCCACGTCTTCATGGCCCCGATGTCGAAGCCCAGGAGTGCGTCAATCAACGCGTGCGCTGCTTTGTGGTCGCGCTCCGGCCACCACATCTCGGAGGGGAGTTGGCCGATCACGTCGGTGGTCAGGTGCGGCGGCAGCCGGCGAGCACGCAGGATGATCCGGATCTTGCCCGACCCATTGATTGCGCCGGTGGCGTAACAGTCGTACCCCAGGCGGGAGGATCGCACCTTCGGGTCCCACCCCCGCTCGATCGCGGCGGCGGCGCGCGCAACACCCACCGCGACCTTGTGGGGATCCTTGGCGATGCGTTGGCGTGGCTTAGCAGTGCGCCCCGAGGGTGTCAGCTTCATGGTTGAAGCCTACTCTCGGGGCGCAGTGTGCAATATCGGGCGGCGGTCGTTAAGACCTAATCGAAATCAGCGACGAACGAGCCTGATTGGCCGAAGAGTAGGGACCAATATTCTTAAAGTGGGCATTCAGCGATCTGCGCTAAGGCAGCGAAACGAGCCATATAGGCCGAAGAGTAGGGACCAATATTCTTAAAGTGGGCATTCAGCGAGTGATTTACTGCGTCAGCGTAGAACTCCCCTGTGGGATAATACTCTTCCTCGTCCTCTCTGGTGGTGATCTTCCAACCAGACGCCGACTTGTTGGCCGTTCGCTTGTGGCTCGTGCTGGCCTTGCCAGCTTTGCGCTTGGTGGCCTTAGCACGGAAGGCAGCCTTGTTGATGAGGCTTTTCTCCTTGCGGGTGAGTTTCTTGGCCATGTTGGCTGTCCTGATTTTTGGATTGGGTGGCGGTCGTTAAGACCTAATCGAAATCAGCGACGAACGAAGCGCCCCGTACGAGCCGAACGCTTCACCGAGCGGCGAGCGCCACGGCGTGCAGTCGACCGGCGAACGGACGACCGGCGAGCGCCACGGCGTGCAGTCTTGCGAACGCCACGACGAGCGGACGACTTGATCGAACGGCGGGTTTTGGTCTTCCGCTTAGCACGGAAGGCAGCCTTGTTGATGCGGCTCTTCTGCTTGCGGGTGAGTTTCTTGGCCATGATGGATTCCTTACTTCTTGGCTTGGGCACGGAGGACGAGGAAAATGACCAGAGCGATTCCGCCGATGAGGAGGAGGTTGGTCATTTTTGGGCTCACCAGAGCAATGGGCGCCGGTGAGGTGGGGGCAGTGGTCGGGCTCGGCGCATCAGCGAGGTCTTCGCCCATGCCGGCCAAGGCGTTGCCACCGTGGTAGGCGGTGGGCACTAGCGTGTGGTGCGGCTGATCGAGGTGAGAGGTCATGAACATGGTTCAGGCCGGCTTGCGCAAGAGGAAGTACCAAGCGCCAAACGCGGCGCCGGCGAGCATGAGCATGGTGCTCGTGTCGATCGAGACGCCGCTCATGCCGGGCATCGCATTGCTCACCAGCGAAGGGGGCGCGGCAGGCGCAGGTGACTCACCCATGCCCGGCATCCAGGAGCTGGAGACTTGATTCTGCGGGCCGGGCATCTGCGTGGCTTTGGACATCACATGCGCCGTGCCAGCTCGTTCCCGATCAGGAACGCGCATGGAACTGGACATCGCATTGCCGGTGTGGGCAACGACGCGCTCTTTGATTTGACCAAGAAAAAACTGATCGGCTGAGTTTCCGAGCATGGCGTGTTACCTCGTATTGCGAGTGAAGAAGACTTGTAGTGAGGGGCTCAGTGTACCCTGTCCTAGATCGTTCGCC
>CAYNRM010000126.1:0-3821 GCA_964399555.1 uncultured Gammaproteobacteria bacterium
AATGGCTTCGGCCCAGACTTTTTTGCCGCGGCCGGTTATGAAGTTTAGCCAGGAGGGTTTTTTGTCGACATCGTAGTTTCCGGAAATTGAGATGCATTCGATTCCGGTTTCTTCTTCTATGAAAGGGATAACTTTTTGGACTGCTATTGTGGCCATATTCATGCCCATGGCTTCTTCGGAATCAAAATGGAATCTAATGAATAAATTACGTCCTGAGAAATTGGAGTCAACTTTTTTGAGTTTTAGATGAGAAGAGGAGCTTTCGCAGATTCTGGCAATTTCGTCGTAGTTTTCGCCAAGCCATTTTTTGACTTCAACATTTTGGGTAATTCCTTTGGTTTTAAAAACAGGCGCCCGCGTCACGCCAACGTTGTGAATTTGTATTTCAACGCCTCTCTCTGAAACTGCTTTGCAGCCCCTGGAAACTGAAGCTACTAAGGCTCCTTCGGTGGTGGCGAGGGGAATGTAATGGTTGCTGATGGCGGAGTGCTGATGGTGGATGGATAGGGGACCGGCTACTCCTAGAGGAATTTGAACTGCCCCGACCAGGTTTTCAATATTTTTTCCCTGCACTTGTTCTTCGGTAAAAGTAAATTGAGATATATTTTCCAAGCTGCCAGTTAAATTTTCCTCCAGATATTTTCTTCTCTGGGAGGCATCTTGGAAATCTCGTAGCGATTTGTCGTTGTTCATATTGTTGTATCCGGCATTCGCCGGGGATCCTTCGTTTTACTCAGGATGACTCAAAGAACTAGAAAGTCAACTGGACTTTCACCTGTTCGTCATTTTACCAAATTTGGGCTTAGACTCCTAATTATGTTAAAGTATCGGGCATGGATTTCGCAGAGTTTCTAAAAAAACAGGCTCAAATTATAAATATAAGACTGGAAGAAGTTTTCGCTGAAACGTCTAAAAAGGTTAGTGAAGCCAGTCCGGAGCTTAATAAGCTATTTGATGAATTCATTAATTCTTCGCGAGACGGTAAACGAATCAGGGGGAGTTTGGTGTTGCTCGGATATCAAATTGGGGGAGGGAGTGACTTTTCTAAGGTTGTTGACGGGGCTGTCGCTTTTGAGATATTTCAAACTTCGATACTGGCACAAGACGATGTGATTGATAAAAGCTTGTTGAGGAGGGGGAAGCCTTCGCTTTACAAGGCGTTAGGTGGGGATGATAAGGCAATTGCTCAAGCTTTGTGCCTGTCTGATTTAGGTTTTTTTACCGGCTATCGGTTAATTAGTTCATTAAAGATTGAGGATTCATTAAAAATAAAAGCGGTTAACTTATTCTCCCAAACTTTAATTCAGACTGTACTGGGGGAGATGCTTGATGTGGAAACACCCTTTCTCGAGCGTGATTTTCTTAACGAGGACGCACTTAAGATAGCCCTTTTGAAGACTGCCAGATACACTATTTCGGGCCCTTTGATGTTGGGGGCAATACTGGCTGGTGGAGATGTTGAGCGGCTAAAAAAGCTCCAGATATTTGGTGATAATTTAGGAACAGCCTTTCAAATTCAGGATGATATTTTAGGTATTTTCGGAGAAGAAAAAATTACAGGTAAGTCATCGACTGCTGATATAAAGGAATGTAAAGCCAGTTTGTTAATTTCACACGCACAAAAGGAAGCAAACTCTGAACAAAAAGAAATATTGGAAAAATACTACGGTAATTCTAATGTTGATGAATCCGGTGTTGAAGAAGTAAAGAGGATATTTCAGGAGACCGGTGCAGTAGATTATGCTAAATCTCAAGCGGAAAAGTATTTTTTTAAAGCTGAGGAATCCTTAAAAGGAATGGAAGAGGGGTTATTATTATCACTGGTGGAGTTTTTGAGAAAGAGAGAGGCGTGATGGAAGAATTTATACCAAATCATATTGCGATAATTATGGACGGAAATCGCCGCTGGGCGAGGACGCGTGGTTTGCCGGAGATAAAAGGCCATGAGAAAGGCTCAGATACTTTAGAAGAGATTGTGGAGTTGGCAGCGAAGATGGGGATTAAGACGATTACAGTTTACGCGTTATCAACTGAGAATATTAAGGAAAGAGCGAAGAGAGAAGTTTTTGGACTATTCAATTTAATAAAGAGTTCGTATCATTCTAAGCTTAAGAAGATGATGAGTAAGGGGGTGAAGATTGAAGTTTTGGGGGAGCTTGATGGATTGCCGAGAATTATTAAAAAAATTATTGACGAGATCAGGAAGACTTATATCAAGAATGAATCGATTCAATTAAATATTGCTTTGAATTATGGAGGGAAGAAGGAATTGGTTGAGGCTTTTAAGGATTTGATTAAAGAGGGGATTGATTTGAGTAAGTTAGATGAAGAGGATATTGATCAGAAACTTTACACAAAGGGCCAACAGGACCCGGAATTAGTAATACGCACGGGAGGTAGAATTAGACTATCTAATTTTTTGTTGTGGCAAACAGCGTACTCTGAGTTGTATTTTACGAAAGTATTGTGGCCGGATTTTGATGAGAAGGAGTTTAGAAAAGCTATAAAATGGTATCAGACTCAGAAGAGAAATTTTGGGAAATGATTAAGGCTGGGGGTAAATAATTGAGGTGACTGAGTACTTTCCATCTTTGATGCTGAGGTTTATACTTGCTGACCTATTCAACGCAATTGTTTTTAAGTCTGAAGAAGGAAGGACATCGTTTCTGCTCATATCGGAGATGGAAATACCTTCAGAAATCGATGCTTCTCCTTTTTCGCCATTTTGATTTTCGAAAAAGATTTTGCCGTTTTCAACTTTTGTAATTTTGCCTGTTAAACTCGCTGTGACTGAATCAAATAATGAAAAATTTTCAGATACAGAGTCCGGTGAGGAAGTCCCAGCTCTTTTTACTGAAGACTGACTGTTAATGCTAAGGTAGATAAGGAAGCCTAGTATGAGAGCTAGAAGTGAGATGACTGCATACCATTTTAAATTTGAAGAATGCATAATTTAGTTGTTTTTTAGTTGCTCGACCTCTTTCTTTAATTGCTCTATCTCTGATTGCTGCTGATTATTTCTGGCTTTTTCAGCTTCTAATTGTTTTTGCTGCTCTTTGATAGCTTCGGTTAAAAGGGCAGTAATGCTGCCATATCCCATCATCTTCATACCGTCTCCACCTGTGGAAACTACTTCCGGCAGAACAGGCTCTACTTCCTGAGCTATAAAACCGATCTGATGCCCCTTTGGCAGGGTTTTATAGACACCGTCCAGATCTTTAAAATCAAAATATACTCCGCGCAGGGACATGACTTTATTCAAGGCATTGGGGATAGTAATAATATTCTTTTTAAGTCTGGCATCAGAAGTATTATTCCAAATACTCTGTCCTCCTGAAGCACCGCCGACACAGAGGCCGTAGTTAGCAGCGCATCCATCGACTGCATACCCATTTATTCCGACCCGACCATCAATTCTGGCGTGTCCTGTTGCTCCTCCTCCAACATGAAACTTATTTGCCGGTGTTGTTGTGCCGATGCCAACGTTCCCCCCGGCTTCAATAGTCATTCTGGTTGTCCCAGTTGCAAAAGCACCTCCGGTGTAGAACCTGATGGAATGTCCAGATTCAGTTCCGATGACGCCTGCACCAAGAGTTGCGCTTTCTCCGAATATTCTAAAATCTAGAGTTTGGGCTGTTAGTCTGATACCTTTGGTGCTGGTCGCTGCTGTCCCCCCGTCAATATCCAATCTAGTTAATGGAGTAGGTTGGTTAATTCCGACATTGCTTGCGTTGGTGATAGTAAGTGGAGTAGTTCTAGCGCCTGCTGCAGTCTCAAGGGTAAATTCAACATTACCTGATTCAGTGAAATGAAGCATTTGG
>CAYNRM010000127.1:0-3790 GCA_964399555.1 uncultured Gammaproteobacteria bacterium
GATTTAAAATAAGAATTAAACGGAATGAAATTGAAATAATGAGATTACTCGGAGCATCTACCTGGTTTGTGAGAGCCCCATTTATTTGGGAAGGTATTACTTATGCCACAGTAGGCGCAGCTACGGCATGGACTGGATCATACATAGTCATCTGGTACTTCACTCCATTTTTACAGCCTAAACTTAGTGAGATTCCTGGTATATTGCCGGTGTCCCCTTTGATTATGCTGCAACTTCTACTTGTAGTACTCACTTCCGCAATGATCATTGGGTTTATTGGGTCATTCTCTGCGGTTAGAAGATACTTAAAATAATGCTTTATGAAGTTGTTTCAAATATTAGTTGTATTAGTGCTTCTGGTTTCCTGTTTTTTATCTCCGATTTCTAGTGCTTTTGCTCAGGGCTATGATGAGCTTGCTTCGCAGTTGGCAAATAAAAGAAAGGAAATCAAAGAGGTTGAGACGCAACTTGCCCAGGCTTATGCTCAGGAGAAAACATTAAGTTCACAGCTTAAATTTATCGACGCGCAGAATAAGCTAACTCAACTCAAAATTGAGGAAACTGAATTTCAACTGAAGAAGTTAGATAAAGAAATTAATGATTTATCCGGGCGGATTGAGAGGCTTTCGGATTCAGTTGATGTTATTTCTGAAATCCTACTTGCGCGAATTGTTGAAAATTATCAGGAATCAAGCACTACTTCGCCTTTGACCCTGCTTTTCTCTTCCAAAAGTATCACAGATTTACTTACTAAGATTAAATATATACAGGTTGCCCAAGCTTACGACCAGAAAACACTGTACCAACTACAGGCGACAAAGCTTACTTATAATGACCAGAAAGTTGACCGGGAAACCCGCCAAGTTGAGCAGGAGAAGTTAAAGAAGGACTTGGAGAAATACACTACTCAACTGACTCAGCAAAAAGAAGCAAAAGAAGAACTACTTAGAGTAACCAAAAATGATGAGAAAAAATTCCAGGATCTTCTGGCAAAGCTTAAGGCAGATACTGATTCTATTTCCAGAGCGCTGGCTAATGCCGGTACGAAATTGGGGTCTGTTAAAAAAGGCGAGAGAATTGCCGGTGTCGGCAATTCCGGATGCTCGACCGGGCCGCATCTGCATATGGAGGTTATGTCTCCGGCAAGTGTGGAAAACGGCGTTATTATTGGGCGCAACAATAAAGTCGATCCTAAGCCTTTTATAGATTCGGGCAGATTTCCTAAGCCGACAAGTAGTTATACGGGCGGTGATTGCTCTCAAGGTGGTAGTTGTAATATAGGCGATATTACTACTAGATTTGGACAGGTTTACTTCTTAGGAACTCATTCGGGACTGGATATTGCAGACTTTGCCGGGGCTTCGATTTACGCAGCTGAGGATGGTGATGCATACGCGACACAGGACACTAAGTCTTGTTATCTGACGGGGACTGTGGGTAAGGGGGTTTTCGTTGATCATAAAAACGGAACTGTGACGCTTTACTGGCATATACCGTAGCGGCAACGAAAAATTGCAGAAGTGGTATATTTAATTAGCAAATGCCTTACATGCTTGGTAAGCATTTTTTAATCACTAGTTTATTCTCTCTGGGTTTTTTGTTGGCCCAAAGTGTATTTGCAGCAGACGCCCCCAACCTCATTTCACCATCTGATAATTCTAATGAAGGTAAATCCCCAAAGTTAATCTGGGAATATACAGGAGGGTGCATTGAGGGTGGGTCTTGTTTTAGGATTGAGGTTGACAATACAGCTGACTTTTCTTCTCCTGATAAATCTTCATACACTAACAGCTTTTCGTATTCACCTCAGGGTTTGCCGAATGGGAACTGGAGTTGGCGGGTTAAGGCGAAAGATAAAAATGAGATTTGGAGTGATTGGAGTACGGTATTCAAATTCAATATTGGCTCCGGCAGTTCCAGCACTCAACCTATTTCTCAACCTGTTCCCTCCCCCTCCAGAGTCTCTGCATCTGCAACACCTTCCAAATCTGATAATGCTTTTATTATAAAAGATTTGCCTTCTGAGATTAATTCCGATCAGGATTTTGAGATTTCTGTTTTTCTAAGTTTGCCAGATAAAGCTACCACGAGATTCCATTTGAAAGGAGCATTTAAGAAAAGTGATTCTTCTAATTATTTCGGCGAGAGTTTTATTGGAAATTCCTGGATTAAAAATAATTCGTCTTACTCTAATCAGTTCAGAGTAGAAACTGATAAGGACGGTAAATGGGAGGGGAAAATTAAGGTTCGTCCTGATATAGAAGATTCTGGTTTTGACGGAACAGGAAGTTACGTTTTTAAGGTGGGGAGATATACGGACTCTGGAGGAGGCCCGACTTGGAGCAATGAGTTGGGTGTTAAGATTAATGCAGTAAATATTCCTGAACCAACGAAATCTGGGCAGCCGGAAGAAGAGCCGGGTGAGGAAGTTGAGAGCGAGGATTCTTTAGAAGAGAGCTTAACGAAAGCAGCTCCGTCGCGGGCTTATGAGATTAAAATTGCTTCAGTTGCAGGTGAGGCTACGAAAAGCGATAATATCACTCCTAAGGAGGAGATCAGAGTTTTAGAGGAGAAAAGAGTGAATTGGGTTTTGGTATTTTTAGGGTTGGGAGTTGTTGGGGGTGGTGCAGGATATACTTTTTATAAATTTAAGAAACGTTAGGAATGACAGCTTGGTATGAAAACATTTAAAACACAGTCTGCTGAGGAAACGAAATTATTGGCGCAGGATTTGGCGAAGGATTTTTTAAATGGCGGGATTATTGCTTTGTCGGGGGATTTGGGAGCTGGGAAGACTACTTTTGCTCAGGGATTTGCCTTAGGCTTGGGGATTGAAGACCGAATCGTCTCCCCTACTTTTTTGATAATCAGACAGTATCCAATTCCTAAACAGAAGAATTTTTTTTATCATATTGATTTATATAGACTTGAGAGTATTGATTTGAAAAATTCTGGTTTGGAGGAGATTTTAACAGAACCTTCTAATGTGGTTTTAATTGAGTGGGCTGATAAGATTTCTGAATTTTTGCCAAAGACTATAAAGGAACTAAAATTAGATAGGCTTTCTGAAGGCTTTCACCAAATAAAGATTCAGTAGCTAAGACTACTTTTTCAGTTGTCTGTCTGTCCAAAGTGAGTTGGCTGATCCGTCTTCTTTTTCTTTTCTTGATAATCTTCTAACTAATAATCCACCTGGTAAGATACCGGCGAGTCCTAATCCTAATAATGGCAAACCAGTTCTTGGTAGTTCAGTTATTGATGATTGGACTGATCCGATGACTGTTGGGGTGTAGCCTTTTTCTGAACCTGGTTTATAAACTGTGTTTGAATATCCCAATACTTGAGTATCAGGGTTTTTCCAATATATATAAGTTATGTTGTTGTTCGGGGAACTGGTAGGAGTTGGGCTTGGATAATAATTATTGTTAATTGTGACATTGCTGCTGGAGCTGCTTGATGAAGAGCTGGAGGAACTGCCTCCCTGAGCATTAACATTTTGGTTCACATTTTGGTTTTGGTTATTGTTCTGGATTTGAGTTTGGTTTTGATTTTGCTCCTGGGCTACACAAACTATCACTGAATTAACAACTTTACTTATGTGACCTGTTGGGCATTGTGGTGCTGCAGAGGGTGAGGGTGTTGGACTCATGATCGGTGATGGAGTTGGTGTGGGGGTTGGAGTGGGTGTGGGAGTTGCGGTTGGATGAGGTGTTGGGTAAGGAGTTTTGCTTGGTTTTGGTGATTTTGATGGGTAAGGTGTAGGTGTTGGGGTCATTGATGGATATGGGGT
>CAYNRM010000128.1:0-3762 GCA_964399555.1 uncultured Gammaproteobacteria bacterium
CTTAAGAATCTTTAATTCTTTCCCTAATTTTTTATCTTTTTTACTTTATGAACATACTGCCCAATCATGAGAAGAACTCTGAACCTGAAATTGCCCCAACTGATATTACTCAGCTGGATTTTTGGAAAGAAGAAGTTGCGACAACTGCCTCATCACCTGAAATGCAAAATAAAGCTATAAAAAAAAGGAACCCTCGCCCATTAATAAAGAAACAGTCAATTTGGGGTCCACCTTTGCTTCTATTAATCCTGTTCATCTCAGTTTTGTTCTCATTTCAACCGGTTCGAGATTTAGTAAGTACCGCAGCTAGTAAGCCGAATGATCTCTTGTCTCCTTTGGGGGATGCTAAGCCTGGGTATGAAGTGTTTGGGTTTGCGCCTCATTGGACTTTTAACAGGTTAGAAAGCATCGATTTTGAGACTTTAACTACTCTAGCTTACTTTGGAATTGAAGCGAAGGCTGATGGGAACTTAGATACAACCGGGCCTGGATATGAAACTTTTATGAGCGAGAAAGCGACAGAGCTTTTTAAGAAGGCACATAGGAACGGGACGCGGGTAGTTTTAACAATTACTCAAATGGATAACGATAATATTAAGGCGATTATGGATGATCCTTCATTACAGGAATCGATAATTAGCCAGACGGTGGGAATGGTGAAGGCTCGCGGGATTGATGGGGTGAATATTGATTTCGAATACGTTGGGAATCCTGGGGAGGAATATAGAGAAAAGTTTAGTGCCTTTTCAAAGAATTTAACCGACAGAACTCATAAGGAGATTCCAGGATCGAGGGTGACAGCTTCTGTTTATGCCTCGGCGGTGAGAGATCCGAAAATGTATAACATTAAAACTCTATCAGAAGCGACTGACGGGATATTTATGATGGCTTATGATTTTGCGGTTGCCGGGAGCGCGAATGCTATTCCAACCGCGCCTTTGTACGGTTATAAAGAAGGTAAATACTGGTATGACGTTTCAACAGCGGTAGATGCGTTTTTGACGCAGATGCCATCAAATAAGCTGATTTTGGGGGTACCCTGGTATGGATATAACTATGCGGTGGAATCGCCGGAGATAAAAACTGCAACCACTAAAGGTTATTACACATACCATAAAAAAGGCAGACGGACTTACAGTAATTTTGTGCCCCTGAAATCTCATGCCCAGACCTATGCTTTAGTGAAGAAAAATGTCAATGCGGAGAATACTGAGATTTCCAGTTATCAGGAGGGATTTGATGAGCACGGTAAAGTTTCCTGGAAGGCTTATTTGGAGGGCGGAATATGGAGAATGATTTTTATCGATGACGTTAAATCTCAGGCTTACAAATATGATTTTGCTAAGGAAAAGAATTTAGCGGGGGTGGGGATGTGGGCTTTGGGGTTTGATGACGGGCCGGAAGTTTGGTCGTTGCTTAAAGATAAATTTGGAGCAAAAGATGTGGCGGATAGTTCTGTCAGAAATAGGGAGATTAAATGAGGAAATTTTCAATTCTCAATTCTCAATTTTCAATTGTACTGATTGCGATCGCGTTAGTGAGTTTTGGATTTTTTGGATATTGGCTTCCGTACCACGAAACCAGAGGGATGGTAAGCCCCAAATCAGGTATGGATGATCGGTTTGATCAAGTCTTGCTGAAGCTTGAAGGTAAGGTTAATGATATTTCTTTGTTCCGGGATAATTCATTAATTTCGGGAGTTAAGGCAGCTGGGCCGTTTACTGAGGCTTCAGCTTTTATAGTTGTTGATACTGATACCGGGGAAATAATTGATGAGCAAGGTGCTCAGGATAATCTTTATATTGCCTCAATAACAAAGATTATGACGGCGGTTGTGGCTTTAGATTTAGTAAGTCTGGATGAAACTTTTGTAGTTTCGCAGAGAGCGACTGAAGTTGAGCCGACAAATATGGGGCTTATTCCGGGGCAGAAGTGGAGCCTGGAGGAATTATTGCATGGGTTATTGATGACGTCTTCCAATGATACAGCTGAGGCTATTAATGAAGGGGTTGATTTGAAATTTGGTGAAGGAACTTTTATTCAGGCTATGAATGTTAAGGCAAAATTTTTGGGGCTTAAAAATACTTCCTTTGATAATCCTCAGGGATATGACGGACCGGCAAATTATTCAAATGCTGAGGACTTAGCAAGGCTTTCATTATATATATACAAAAATTACTCAAATATTTCGGAAATCGTCAAAAAAGAGTACCAATTTTTCCCGGAGACTTTAACTCATAAACAGGCTGATTTAATAAACTGGAACGGGACTTTAGGGGTTTATCCTGGAGTTTATGGGTTGAAAATTGGGAATACTGGTAAGGCGGGGAAAACAACGATTGTTTCTGCAGAGCGGGAGGGTAAGGATATTACAGTTGTTTTGTTAGGGGCGCCGGGGGTTTTAGAGAGAGATCTTTGGGTGTCGCAGCTTTTGGATTTGGGGTTTGCTAAGCAGTTTGGGCTTGAGCCGGTGAATGTTACTGAGGAGCAGTTGAGGGAGAAGTATGCGAGTTGGAGAGAAATGGTTAATTAGTTTGTGATATAAAGGAAGGAGGTAAAAATGATTGAGAAGATTATTAATGAGATTTTGAAGTTGTTGGGGATTGTTAAGCCGGAGCCGGCTTATGTAAAGGCGCGGGAGTAACGGGCCGCAAAAGTACCAAATCTCCTTTGCATAGAATCAGAGCAAGGTACTCTCTGTTTGGGTCTATATTTTGTCAAACAGTGGTATTGATTTGTGATAATATTATTTTAATGCAGGTTGTTTCTCCGGAGTTAATTGAAAATAAGAGAGTTCTTCTTCGCTTAGATTTAGATGTTCCTATTGAGAATGGGGTGATTCAGGATGATTCCCGGCTTTTGGCGGGCATGGATACCCTTGGCCTTTGTTTAGAATTTGCTTCGACTGTGACAATTTGCGGGCATTTGGGCAGACCGGAAGGGAAAGAGGTTCCAGAATTATCAGTTAAGCCGATTGTTGATTGGATTGAGGAGGGGTATGGGCACATACAGTTACCTGAGGGGAAATTACATATATTAGAAAATCTGCGTTTTGAGCCTGGGGAGGACGGAATGGATCCAATGTTTGCCCAGGAATTGGCTTCCCATGGAGATGTTTATATTTTTGAAGCTTTTGCGACACATAATCCGTCTGTTTCAACTACGATGATTCCATCGATTTTGCCTCATGCTGCGGGACTGCAATTTGCTCATGAGGTTGAACAGCTCCTTCAGGTCAGGGATAATCCAATCAAACCTTTGGTAGTGATTTTGGGGGGAGCTAAAGTTGATACGAAAATGCCGGTCATTAAGGCTATGGCGGCAAAGGCTGATGCGGTTTTAGTTGGAGGGAAATTAGCTGCAGAGATTAAAGAAAAAGGGATTACTGATTTAGGGCCTAATGTCATGGTGGCGAAGTTGAATGAAGATGGGTTTGATATTTCTGATGAAACATTGGGGGCTTGGATGGGTTTAATTAAAACTGCTAAGCAGGTGGTCTGGAATGGGCCGGTCGGTAAATTTGAGGATCCAAAATATAATCAAAGTGAGAAAATTGCGAAAGCGATAATTGAGTCGGGGGCGAAGAGTATTATTGGAGGAGGGGATACGGTTTCGGCGGTTACTAAGTATGGGCTGGTTGATAAATTTACTTTTGTTTCGACTGGTGGCGGGGCGATGTTGAAGCTTTTGGCTGACGGGACTTTATCTACTATCGAGGCTTTGAAATAGGACTTAACTCTGCTGTTTGACAAAATTTCCACA
>CAYNRM010000129.1:0-3176 GCA_964399555.1 uncultured Gammaproteobacteria bacterium
GCCTTTACATGTTGAGTATTACCTGACCGAAAAAGGAAAGTCTTTGGAGAAAGTTTTTAAAGACCTTGAGTCCTGGGGCAGAACCCATTAACGGACAAGAAATACGCCGATCAGACTTATCACCGCTCCGATAATTTTTAATTTCATATGACTTCTTTCTTTAAGGAAGATGATTCCCAAGAACACTATCAGAATGGTTGAGGTTTGGTTGAGTATGGCGATCTGAGCGGCATTGTGTCCTTTGGTATAAGCTGTCAAAGTCGCGGTCGCACTTATAGCAAACAGCAAGGCTAAAAATGAAAGTTGGAGAAAATCTTTCATGCTTACAATCTTTTGAATTCTAAGCATTTTTTTGTAATTTAAAACTCCGGCGAAAATAGCGGGGAATAAGAAAATTAACGGAAGATAGAAGAAGAGATCGACTTTATTTAAGAGAAAGGTGTCGTTAACAAATTCAAGACCAAATAAAGCGGCTGCGGCGAGGGTTAGCATCTCCCCTTCAGTGAGACGAAAGCTTTTCTTCTTCCAGGAAACTAAAAAGACGCTTGATATTATCAGGGCTGCGCCAGCGACTTGTTTAATGCTAAAGCTCTCTCCGAGAATTAGAATGGCAGCAACTACTGACCAAATAGCTCTGGTTGAGAAAAGAACTGTAAATTCTGAGGCATCGACTTTTTTAAGACCGGAAAAGGTCAGCATATTTCCAATCCCCAGGAGCACTGACATTAAGATTAAATTAAGGGAGATGTCTTGTAGGTTGGGAACTCGGAAACCGACATAAAGGCCGTAACTTAAGAGAATTAATCCTCCAACTAATCCATTCACTATCGAATAAACCACTGGATCAGGACTGTTTTTTAATACTACTCGTTGATATGTCGTTGCCAGTGAGAAAACGAACACGTTAATAACTATATACCAGTACCATTCCATAAATTTTTTACGCCTTCAGAGTTTTCTTTAAAAAATTAAATTGTAATTTTTTCGAAACAGATTAACTGAGGAAACCTCGCAATCTAAACCTACTATTAAAATAACAAAAAAAGGCAGCTAATTCCAGTTTTTAAAATTGTTCCCGAGAAGGAGTTTCTCCTCCCGTCGCTGCGCCCCCATTGAGAAATTCATCAGGATTCCGCACTAGGACGTCGCGGGGTTTTGATCCATCCCCGGGACCGATGACTCCGGCAGTTTCTAACTCATCGATAATTCTGGCGGCTCTGGCATAACCCACTTTTAGTCGCCTTTGCAGTAAAGAAGCTGAGGCGCGGTCGTATTGGCAGACTGTTCGGACGGCTTCTTCAAATAGACCGTCACGGTCATCGTCCTCTCCCCCTCCACCTCCGCCAGATCCCTTTCCTTTACCGATTTTTCCGATAGGCATTGAGGTTATTTCATCAGTATAGCTTGGGGCAATACCCAGGCTTTTAAGGTAATTGACTAAGTTGGCGATCTCAGCGTCAGTTACCAACACCCCCTGGATTCTTTGGGGCTTGGCAGCGTCTGGGGGCATGAATAACATGTCTCCACGGCCCAATAGCTTCTCAGCTCCCGGAGTGTCGATAATAACTCTAGAATCAATCATTGAGGAAACGTTGAAGGCGATTCTGGAAGGAATGTTAGCTTTCATTAAGCCGGTAATAACGTCTACTGATGGGCGTTGGGTGGCAATAACTAAATGCATGCCTGTGGCACGGGCTAGTTGGGCTAAGCGGGTGATGGCGTCTTCAACCTCGACTGGGGCAAACATCATTAAGTCAGCCAGCTCGTCGATGAAAATTACGATATATGGCAAGGCCTGGAAACCGGACATTTCGTTGTAGGTTTGGATATTCCGGACTCCGACTTGTTGGAATAATTTGTAGCGTCTGTCCATTTCGGCCATTGCCCATTTTAAAGCTGATAAGATTTTATCAGGCTCAACAATGACTGGGGTTAAGAGATGGGGAATATTATTGTAGTTGGTCATCTCTACCCTCTTGGGATCGATCAGAATAAGCTTGAGCTCGTCGGGGGAATTTCTAAATAATAATGAGGTTATCAGATTATGCATGAGGATGGATTTACCTGATCCGGTAGTTCCGGCCACTAAGGTGTGTGGCATTTTGTCGATATCGACTATTACGGCGTGTGAACCGGTATCCTTACCTAAAGGAACTGCGAGTTTTGATTTGCGCTTTTTGAGTTCATCAGCGGAAAGGACTGATTTTAAGGTAACCACTTCGAGAGTATGATTTGGAACTTCAATACCTACTAAGGATTTTCCAGGGATTGGAGCTTCAATACGGACAGTTCCGGTTCTGGTGGCTAAAGCAAGTGCAATATCATGCTGCAGGTTGGCGATTTTGGTGATTTTAGTTCCGGCGGCAATTTCTAAGGCGTATTGAGTAACGGCGGGTCCCCCGTTCACCTCAGCAACTCTGGCCTGGATGCCGAATGATTCCAGGGTGCGTTCGATGATAGCCGCATTTTTCTTAACGTCTCCCCTGTCGGCGGGGGCGCCGCCTTTATCAGAAAGTAAGCTTAGGGGCGGGTATTTCCAGATTCTAGCCTGGCCGGCGACGTTTTGGACTAATGTTTCTGCCAATACTGGCTCATTGCGGAGCGGTTTTTCAGGAGCTTTACTGACTCTGATTTTGTCATCAATGCCGGATAATCTCATTTGGCCGGCTTTGGCATCGAAAGATGGATCGCGTTTGAAAACTCCACCAACTTTGGCTGTGGCTTTGGCGGCTTTGCCAGCACCCTGAAAAACTGTTCCTGATACTGCCATTAGTTGCTCGAGGCTGGTGTTTAAAAAAACTACGAGTCCGATGGCGAAAATAATAATTAGAATAAGTACAGTGAAGATAGGCGTAACCACGGCCGAAAGCTGAACCCAAATAAAGGCGCCTAGAATTCCGCCCGGGGTGTCGCCAATTCCGGCGAGCAAACCCATCATAGCAATCATCATAACAATCAGCCCTAGTAAAACATTCATTTGAGCAAAAGCCCATTTGGCTTTTTGCAGCACCAGACCTATTAACACAAACAACATGGGAGTAAGAAAAGCGGTAAAACCGATGTTTTCTACTAAGTATTGTTTCCAGAAAAAAAGATACTGAGTGTTAGTTAAAAAGGCGGCGGCTGATACTCCGGCTAAAATAAAAGAGACGAAAGTGGCGACTGTGATGATGGGG
>CAYNRM010000129.1:3186-3750 GCA_964399555.1 uncultured Gammaproteobacteria bacterium
ATGGTTTTGTGTTTGAGTTTTAATTTTGGAAGTGAGTATAAAGACTTTTTTCGACTCATATCGGACTCGCTTCATTAATTTCCGATCCGAAGCGAGGAGATCGCTTGTAAGAAATTATCCAGTGGATGATTTCCGACAAGGGGGCAGATTCCCGATTTGATATTTATTATACCACAGTTTATTGACTATGGGACACACAATTTAGCTTCATTTTTAGGTACAAACTAGTATAGCACCTCTGTTGCTTTGATTGGGAGTACTACAATTCCGGAGAATTTACGCTTCCATTACTATTGTTAGAATGAGCGGTTTTCTTTTTGTTTCCTGGAAGAAGAATTTTTCGAGGTGTTTTTCTACTTCATGGCGAGCGTACCGCACATCTAAGCGACCGCCTTTGTGCTCCATGAATAGGGACTTTACTATCTCCATGGCTGCTTCAAGTAAGTCTGTCTCATCAGGGCCGAAGACAAAGCCACGGGAAATGATGTCGGGCTGACCGGCGAGCTTGCCGTTTTGAGTGTCAACCGGAAGAACTACTACTACAACCCCCTCTTCGCTCATGTG
>CAYNRM010000130.1:0-3734 GCA_964399555.1 uncultured Gammaproteobacteria bacterium
GTTTTAGACGACGGCAAGAAAGTCGAAATAACCTCAGAAAATAAGAATGGCGAAATATTAAATACAGAGCAATCTTTTAACGCCCCAAACTCTCCAACTTTCAAAACAGGCGATAAAGTCAAACTCTCAATTTATGAAAATCCCGATGGCACCGAGCAGGTCTTCATCACTGATTTTACTAGAACCAACTCAATATACTGGCTATTTGCGATTTTCATTATCCTTGTTTTAATGATTGGTAAAAAATCAGGATTAGGTTCTATTATAGGAATGATAGTTTCCTTCGCAGTTTTATTCGTTTTTATTCTTCCTCAAATCACCGCCGGAAATAACCCAGTTTGGGTAACTCTGATTGGAGTTCTATTTATCCTCCCGGTAACATTTTATCTGTCTCACGGCATTAACAGAAAAACTACAATCGCCCTTGTCTCAACTTTCCTTTCAGTCTGTTTCACCTCAACGTTAGCATTAATTTTTATTAACTATTCCAAACTCTCAGGATATGCTAACGAACAAGCCGGTTTTATCCAACTCTCAAGAAACGGCAATTTTGACATCCAGGGATTACTTTTCGCCGGAATAATAATCAGTGTTCTGGGAATTCTCGATGATGTCACCGTCTCTCAATCTTCAATAGTTAATCAATTAAAAATTGAATTGCCAAAAGCTAAAGTTTGGGATATCTACAAAAAAGCTATGAACATCGGCAGGGACCATATTGGTTCAGTTGTGAACACCCTGGTGTTAGTTTATACAGGAGCTTCGCTACCGTTATTAATTATGTTCACCGATAACAGTATTGGGTTCAATGAAGCTATTAACTTTGAGATTATTGCCGAAGAAATTGTTAAAACTTTAGTAGCCAGCATAGGTCTGGTTTTATCCATTCCGTTGACAACAATTCTCGCAGCATACTTCTTAACTAAAGAAGAAAACGATTTAAAAAGTTAAGCCCGCAGATTTCTTAGTCTCCTCAACATCCTCTCCAATTTGTTTTATTAGTTCCTCCTGGTTAGGAAAATTTTCTATAGACCTTAGATACTTAATAATTTCTATCTCGATATCTAAATCCACAGTATCAGGCAATTGCTCAGGGCTAATGTTTATGATAAATACTTCCAGAGTATTTTCCAGTTCATTAAAGGTAGGGACAGGTCCAAAATGCAAAGCTCCAATAAATTCCTGCCCACTGATAAAAACTTTAACTGCATATATTCCATCTATTAATCGAAAATTCTCAGGAATCTCTAGATTAATAGTAGGAAATCCTAAAAGCTTACCGCGTCCTTTTCCCTTAATCTGGCGTGAACTAAACTTCATGTTTGAGTTGTAAAGAAGATAGTTTCCAAATGCTGAATAATAATACACCTGCTGCCAAAAGCTGTGTTGGCGCTAAGAATGTTTTATATACAAACGCATCGATAACAATAGCTAAAACCGGAAACACTAATTCCAAAATTGTTGAAACCCTTACCGGAGTTTCTTTAAGTCCTCGGTAATAAATTAATAGTGCTACCATTCCTGTAGACAAAGCAATAAAACCGAATCTTAAATATTGAGAAAATTCTGGTGCCAACAATGACCCCTGTGCATTTAGATAGAAAATAAATGGAATAGCCAAGACGGTCGTTAGAATAAAGCGAATTCCGGTGATCACGTCAGATGGCTTATTTGTGAGAGCAATTTTTGAAAATGTAGTTGAAGATCCCCAGGCAATTGCTGCCCCAAGAGCAAACATCGCTGCAATTACAGTCTCAGATCCGGTTGCTAGATTTACCACGCCATCCTTAAAAGTCACAAAATATGCGGCCCCAATTGCCACAAGCGCCCAATTCAAATAAGTTTTTTTAAATGGTTCTTTAAGGAAAATAACTGTAGTTGAAATCGCAAAAACCGGCTGCAATTTTTGCAATAAGAACACAACTGAAAAAGGAATAAAGTTTACTTTAAGTAGGGCAGTGGTAAACCATAATGTCCCCAGAACTCCGCTTAAAAGAGCAATTAAAATCAGCAACCAAATCTCCTTTTTAGTAAACCTGGTTTTAATTAAATCCTTAAAAATAAACGGAACTAGAATAGCTGCCCCAATTAAATGCTCGTAAAAAACAATAATTATCGGAGGAAGCGAGTATAGGCTACGCCTGACAACGCCATCTAAAGCCCAAAGAACTGCCGCCAGAATAATTAAAGCCGGTCCTACTCTTAATAAATGCTTAAAGTATTTTCCCATATTTTCCGCAAAAAAAATCCCGATTGCTCGGGGCTAAACCTGCACACAAAGTGCGCCAGCCTTCTTTCATCCGGACTATACCGTCGGTTCTGGAATTACACCAGCTCATGACCATTTCTGATCTCGCAGACTTTTACTGCCGATAGGGAATCACACCCAACCCCGAAGGATAAAGACATGATAAAGCTAAAGGTTGAGTTAAGTCAAGTCAAAGATCGCAAATTGCTAATTTCCTCAAAACTTAGTAACCTTAATTTATGTCTATTCCGAGTGGAGAACTAATAGAAAAAATCGAAGAGGCTCATTTGAGATATATTGCGGAATCCTCGCGCGGTTTCTCACGCATCAAAAGAGGCAAAGGCTTTGTATACTTAAATAAAGAAGGCGAGAAAATCTCTGATGAACGATCTGTAGATAGAATCAATAAACTAAGAATTCCACCTGCCTGGAAAAATGTCTGGATTTCTCCTACAAATAACACTCATCTCCAAGCCACCGGCCTTGACGATAAAGGCCGCAAACAATATATTTATCATCCCAAATGGATTGAACTTTCTCAACAAACCAAATTTGATAAATTAATCGACTTCGCCCTATCTCTGCCGAAAATAAGAAGTCGCCTAACGCATGATCTGTCTGGAAATATTCTCGACCGGAAAAAAGTTATCGCCACAGTTATCTGGCTTTTGCAAAAAACATTCATTAGGGTAGGAAATGAAGAGTACGCCAGAGATAACTCTTCATTCGGATTAACAACCCTGAGAAATAAGCATGTCAAAATTAGTGGGGGAGAAGTGAACTTTAATTTCAAAGGCAAAAGCGGAGTCGACCATTCTGTGTCGGTGACCAATCCAAAAGTTGTTAAAATAATTAAACAATGCAGCGAACTCCCCGGCTTTGAATTATTCCAATACATCGATGATCAGGGCAATCGCCATAGTGTAGATTCCTCAGACGTTAACAGTTATCTATCCGATACCACAGAACAAAAAATTACCGCCAAAGATTTTAGAACCTGGGGCGGAACAACATTATCCGCATCAACTCTATATAAGTTAGGTGATTTTGTAGATGAAAAAATTCTAAAAAATAATTTAACCGATTCAGTAAAAACAGTTGCCAAGCATTTAAGAAACACCGTCGCAGTTTGCAGGAGTTATTACATCCATCCGGTAATTTTTAAAAGCTATGAAGACAAAAGACTAATCCCTCATTTCAATTATGCAGTAACCGACGGAAACTCTGGACTTAATAAAGAAGAATATAAAGTATTAACCCTGTTGCAAAAATATTCCTAATGTCATCCTGAGTCCCAGATTTAGTCCGGGGTAAATTCCGTCGAAGGATCTGTAGACTCAAACAGATTCCTCGTTGTGGTAACTGCTGGGAATGACAATTTATAAATTCTGCTGCAAAAGGACTAACCAGCAAGATAAGGTAAGAAAATAATAAGCCCAACAACTACTGCCGTAATTGAGGCTACTAAAACTGCAGCCGCCGCCAC
>CAYNRM010000131.1:0-3707 GCA_964399555.1 uncultured Gammaproteobacteria bacterium
GTCCTACGTCGCACAATCTTTAGAGAGAACACACCGTTGGGAGCTGAGAAGTCTCGAATACTATAGAACAGCCGTGAAAAAAAACCGTGAAAAGCAGGGAAGTCTGTTTGGAATTTTACAGGGTGTGGACGATAAAACTATAAGAACGCAGGAAGCCAGATGGATTGCTAACCAGGATTTCGACGGGGTCTCAATCGGCGGCTCCTTCGGCACTTCTCCTGTATGGTCCGAGTCAGAAAAAAACGTCACAGAAGAAACACAATGGGCCTCAACAAAATCCATTGAGCAAACAATGTCTTGGGTCACTCCCCTTCTCCCCGATTCCTGGCCCAGACATGCCCTAGGAATTGGCGAAGTTGTAGATTTTTTCCTTTGCATTGAAAAAGGGGTCGACATGTTCGACTGTGTCTCCCCCACCCGCCGCGCCAGAAACGGCTCATTATATATTTCTCCAAAAAACGGGGGAAAGGTAATTAATAGATTTGTCTTAAACATAACCAACGCCCAATTCACTCTCGACGCAAACCCAATCGACCCCGGCTGCAAATGCTACACCTGCCAAAATTTCTCCAAAAGCTACCTCCGCCACCTCTACATGTCCAAAGAACTCCTCTACCACCGCCTAGCCTCAATCCACAACCTCTATTTCATGGTAAATCTAGTCAAAACCATCAGACAATCAATAATTGATAAACAATTTAAAAAGTTAAAGAAAAAATGGCTAGTCCAGTAAATGTCTTGTAATCGTCAAGATAAAATAAGCTCCAGCTAATATCCTTCAGTTATGAAAGCCGATTTTGAGCGTTTTAAAGTTCCTTTTGGTGAAGTTGAATCTTGGTTGACGAGTCGTGGGGTGAATAGTCAGACCGCTGCAGCTTCAAGGAGCGTTCTGTGCGAGATAGTTACCGGATACATCCGTCCTATGCATGGCGCTGTTCCTATAGGGATTAATGGTGAGGTAAGAATTGGGTCGATAGGCTTTGATCTAACCTTGGGGCATGAAGGCAGTCCACCCTCGGGGATCTCTAGCCATACGAAAGCTCTAAATGAAGACATCAACGCCCGCCTTAGGGAGCAGTCCAATTCTCCTCAAATAAAGCTTTGGGAAATTTACGAGAGAGATCCTGATTGGGGAGGCAGGACTTTAAAAGAAATCTTTGCTTCCATGCAAAAAGACGGCCAGCTAAACATTGGAGTTTTTAGAACCTCTCCAGTAAATTAGTAAACTCGCATTTTCTTATAAGTTGTGATAAATTTTCCCTATGTCAAAACTCAAAGTTGGATTCATTGGTTTAGGCCTCATGGGAAAGCCCATGGCCTTAAATATTCACAAAAAAGGCTTCCCTCTATCTGTCTACAACCGCACGAACTCAAAAGCCTCAGAATTCAAAAAGTTGGGAATTACTGTATACGACTCCCCTGCTGAACTCGCCAAAAATTCCGATGTCGTCATAACAATGATCACCGCCCCCAAAGACGTCAAAGAAGTGGCTCTAGGAAAAAATGGAATTGCTGAGTCGGGAAATAAAAATCTGGTTCATATAGATATGAGTACCATCGGCCCCAGCGCCGCCAAAGAAATTGCCAAAGACTTAAAGAAAAAGCACATCGATTTTATTGATGCACCAGTAACAGGAAGTACGGACAGAGCCAAAACAGGTGAATTAGTAATCTTTGTCGGAGGCGATAAGCAGGTTTTTGCCAAAGTAAAACCCGTTTTAGAAGCGATGGGCACAGAACTGCCATATATGGGAGGAGTAGGTTCAGGCCAGGCAATAAAGCTAGTCAATAATTTAATAGGCGGGGAGACCATAGCAGTATTAGGGGAAGCATTCATGCTGGGCCAGTCTTTAGGTCTTACAAAAAAACAAATCCACGAAGCCCTAAAAAACACCTTCTCGATCTCCCCTAACATGAAGAACAAAATGCCAATGATAGAAAAAGGGGAGTATCCCGTCATGTTTTCAGTCGCCAACATGCAAAAAGACTTAAAACTCGGTCTAACCGAAAAAGACTCCTCCACTCCCCTCCCCATCCTCAAAACCACAGAAGCCATCTACAAAAAAACCATGGACCAAGGCTGGGGAGAAGAAGACATCGCCGCAACCTTCAAAGTCATAAATCAAAGAGAAATTAAATGAATCAGCAACTTTTATATAAAGATCAAGCCCGCTATTACGACCTTATATATTCTTGGAAAGACTACAAAAAAGAAGCAGAGGACATAATTGATTTAATCAAGAAGTATAAGAAATCCCAAGGACATGATTTGTTGGAAGTAGCTTGTGGAACCGGAAAGCATCTGGAGCATTTTAAGGATCAGTTCAATTGTATGGGAGTAGATATAAACAATGGAATGACGAAGATTGCAAAAAGCAGGCTGCCCAAAATAAATTTTAAACAAGCAGACATGATTAATATGAAGCTTGATAAGGAGTTTGATGTTATCACTTGCCTATTTAGTTCAATTGGTTATACAAAAAATTATGAGAATCTTCAAAAAACCATTGAAGGTTTTGTAAAACATTTGAAACAAGGTGGAATTGTCGTTATTGAGCCATGGTTTACGAAAGATACTTTTACTGTTGGGACCCCTCATATGACAACTTATGACGGTGAGAATATAAAGATAGCGCGATTAAATATATCCGCTGTCAAGGGCGATATATCGATCCTTAATATGCATTATCTGATCGCGGAGAAAGATAAAGATGTTATTTATTTTTCTGATAATCATGAATTAGGAATGTTCGAATCACAAAGAATCTTAGAGCTGATGAAAGATGCTGGCTTAGAAGCAAAGTTTTTAGAAGAAGGTTTTATGGCAAATAAAGGACTATTTGTGGGAGTTAAAAATTGAGACAATAAATAATATCCCATAGTTGATATATAGAATTTTTATGGTATACCATCCTTCAAGTATGTACTCTAGTAATTTAATAAAAGCTGAAACTACCACAACCACCTATCTTAATAGGGAGGTTTTTTAGTGGTTTAATCAAAATTTAAGCACTTCAGAGGCCTCCCTAATGGGAGGTTTTTTTGTGCCCAAAAATATGAACAAGAATCAAGAACAGGCATATAAAGCTGAAATACAACAGCTTAGAAAAGAAGTCGCAGGAATGCGTCCCTATGTTGGCGCGTTAAATCATCTTTTAAATCATCAAGATATCCTTATCAGGATGGATGTTTGGATAGAAGTGCAAAGTATCTTTGGATGAGGATAGAGAGTAGGCCTTGGGATAAATTTGAAAAAGATCTTTTAATGCCGAAAGGAGGTGATAAAAAAGAGTAAAGAACAAAGAGGACAAGTGCCTCTGTCAGAAGTTCCAGCCTTGGGAAGACATGTCGTAGGAGCTTATTACCAAGCTCTAAAAGACTGTAAAGTTGTTGGTTATGGAGAAGAATCTAAAGCTATAGCAATGGTAGTAAAACGCTTTGGAATTCCTCGCGAACAAGTCTGGATTAGAGATAACGAAGGTCATCCAAGTATGTATATTAGTGCCGAAGCTAATATGCAGGTGGAAAGACAACTAAGGGAAAGAGACAGTTATGGTAGAGAAAATTACCAGGATGTTGTGCCTGCTGGTATGTGGCAGCCACCATTGCGTTGGTAGTAAGTAGCAGTAATTGATGGTGCTAGCCCATCTTTACTGCTAAATATGCTAAAACCGGATCCCGGATCAAGTCCGGAATGACAAAATCAA
>CAYNRM010000132.1:0-3607 GCA_964399555.1 uncultured Gammaproteobacteria bacterium
ATAAACCTCTGCTAATAAGAACCCGGTACCAGAAATACATGCTTCAATTCCAATTATATTTAGTTTTTCCATATCTAGCCTATAATTTAAACAGAATTGATGAGTTTTTACTTGACATTTTTATGACGGATTCAGTTGTCAGGTTTTTTAGGGTGGCTATGAACTCTGCGATTATTTTGAGGTTCTTTGGTTCGTTTATTGTTGGATTCCCGCCTTCGCGCGAATGACTTGATGATTTTAAGGGTTGAGGGGTGAAGTAGGGGGAGTCAGTTTCTAGAACTATTAGCTCAAGGGGGATTTTTTTAAGGAAATCTTGTTTTTGCTTGTCGTAAGTTATATCGCCGTCGATTCCTATGAATGCGTTGTGCTTTAGAGCAAAGTCGAGGAGTCTTTGGTCTGGTTCACAGCAATGAAAAACTGATTTTTTTTCCAAAAAGGGGCTCCAATCTTCTTTTAGAATTTCCAGTAGTTCCGGGACAGCCTGGCGGTTGTGGATGATTAGGGATTTTTGATGTTTAATTGCAAGTTGAATTTGTTTTTTAAAGAAAAGTTTTTGTAGACTCATGAATTCTTCTGTTATTTCGTAGTTTTGGTAGTGAGTTTTTTCGTAGATATGGCGGTCGAGGCCGGTTTCGCCGATGGCGATTACTTTGGGGTTTGGAATCAGTGCCTCGAGTTTAGAAATGTCACCCTGAACTTGTTTCAGGATCTGCCAGGGTTGGGGTTGTGAATTTAGCTTGGAAGATGCCGAAACAAGTTCGGCATGACAATTAAAGACGTGGTGGGGGTGAATGCCGATGCTGGCATAGAGTCCGTCATGTTTTTCAGCAAGAGCAACAGCTTTTTTGGAGGTTTCCAGGTTGGTTCCGACAACTAATATTTTTTCTACTCCAGATTCTTTTGCTGATTTTATTACCTGATCAACTTTTCCTTCGAAGGCTTGGAATTGGAGATGGGAGTGGGTATCGATCATTTTCAAATTTTAACATTGTTGTGCTTGATTTCTTTGCTCTTAGCTTTTGCCCTAACTGGCAATGACGGATTTCCTTTCTCTTCTTTCCAGGGCTACTCCAATTCCCACAGTTGCGCCTACGCCTCCTAATATCAAGGCCAGATCACCGGTTGTCCTCCAGGAAATCGGTTGGGACGGGCGGTTTACTGAGCGGGTAACTGTTCGACGGGAACTAGGCGTGGATTCTTGTAAAGGCTGGATAACGAACAGATCTGCAAAGCCGGCAAGTGCCATAAGTGGCGGGAACCACAGAGATAGCCAAAGTCTCTTTGAGCCAGAGTCTTTTTTAGGTATAGAAGCTGGTAAGGTATCTGGGCTTGGAAGACTGTATTGAGGTGACTCGTGAGAAATTATGCTCATCTTAGCAGTAGTATAAAGCATAAACTGGTAATATCAACTTAATGGCGCATATTCATGAACTTATTGATTTTACCGTTGTTATTTATGTTGTTTTCGAAAACAAAGTGCTTTTGATAAACCATAAACAGCTTAAAAAATGGCTGCCTTTGGGTGGGCATATTGAGCTTGATGAGGATCCTGAGGAAGCGGCTATGAGGGAAGCTAAAGAGGAGTCAGGTTTGAATGTTGAGATTGTTGCTGAGAAGCCCAAGATTGAGGACGAGTTTAACAGGTTACTTTTTAGACCTGAGTATTTAGATATTCATAAAGTTGGAGGAAATCACAGGCATGTGGGGATTGTTTATTTTGCCAGGGCGAAATCAGATCAGGTAATTCTGGCGGAGAACGAACATAACGATATTGGGTGGTTTTCTTTAAAAGAACTTGATAGCGATAAATTAAATCTGCGACCGGCAATTAAATTTTATGGGCAAAAAGCATTGGAAAAAATAAGAAGTTAAGTTAATATAAGGTGATGGCAGATTCGAAATTTTTAGAAGTTGCGAAAGAGGCGGCGATTGAGGCGGGGAAAATTGTTAAAGGTTATTACCAGTCAGAATTAGTTCTTCAGGGCAAAGGTCACTACACGAATTTTGCAACTCAGGCAGATATAGAGTCAGAAGCTAAAGTTATTGAAATTGTCCAGAGGAGTTTTCCTGACCACAATATTATTGGAGAGGAATCGGGAAGAGTTGATAACGGATCAGAGTATTCCTGGGCGATTGATCCGATCGACGGGACTATTCCGTTTGTGGACGGGATTCCGTTTTTTGGGGTGTCTGTTGGGCTTTTAAAAAATAACAAACCGTTTGTTGGGGTGATTAATATGGTTGGAGTAGGAGATATTTATTGGGCAGAACAGGGGCAAGGGGCATTTAAGAATGGAGAAAAGATTCAGGTGAGAGATAAGAAGGGTTTGGAGAACAGCACTATTGCTTTAGAATTTGGACATACAGGACGAGACGCAAAAATTGAAAATCATTTTAGGCCGATTGTTAGTAAAGTCAGGTATGCATATGTTTTTGGTTCAGCAGTGAGGTCTTTGACCTTAATAGCGCAGGGAAATTTAGATGCGGCGTTTATTAGTGCATATGTTTGGGATTTTGCTGCGGGCGCAATTTTAGTAGAGGAAGCGGGGGGTAAAATTACTAATCCTAATGGAGAGATGCCTGATTATACACTCAATCACTTTGAACTAATTTTTAGTAATAAACTAATTCATGATGATTTAGTAGATATCTATAACTAAGCGGAGCTTGCAAAGTCATAAATTTATGTATTTGATTGTTGGGTTAGGAAATCCGGGGGAGAAGTTTATTCGTACCCGTCATAATTTGGGGTTTGAGGTAGTTGATGAATTGGCGCGTAAGTTAGGGTCCAGCGTAGAGGGTGTAGGGTATAGTTGGGAAAAGCAGGATAAATTCAAAGCTGAAACCATTAAATTAAACTATACGTTGAACGCTGAACCCTGTACGCTCATTTTGGTTAAGCCTCAGACTTTTATGAATTTGTCAGGGATGGCGGTTGAACCCCTGGCTAACTATTTTAAAATTCCGGTTGAGAAAATTATTATTATTCATGATGAATTGGATTTGCCTGTCGGGCATATTAAGATCAGGACCGGGGGGTCAGATGCGGGGCATCATGGGGTTGAGTCGGTTATTCAGATGTTGGGGAATGAGAAATTCATACGAGTTAGGTTAGGGATTAGTACCTGGCAGGCAATTTCTGGCGAGCATAAACATGCGTCGTTTCAAGCTGAGAAGTTTGTGACCGAGGCTTTTATTCCGGGGGAGAAATCAAAAGTTAAGGCGATGATAAAACGGGCAGTTAAGGCGGTTGAGGCGATATTAGAATTAGGAGTTGAGAAAGCGCAAAATCAGTATAATGACAAAGGGGCTTAGTTTGGAATTTTTGAAGTGAGAAGTGGGATATTTTTAATTAAGGATTCAAAAGACCCATCTCCTACTTCAAAACATCAAACAATATTGTTATGGTTAAATAGATGTTCTTTCCTCATAATCTGCTTCATAATAGACAATTTAGATATCTAGGTGCATTTTATTCGCACTCGATAGTTCGGTTGTTTGCAACGGCAATTTTCCAGATTTTTAACGGAATTTATATTTACCAGACTTTAATGGGTTTTGGGATTGATTTTCAAAAATCTATCGCCACGACTTCTTTGATTTTTGC
>CAYNRM010000133.1:0-1348 GCA_964399555.1 uncultured Gammaproteobacteria bacterium
TATTTTAGTGAGGCTAGGGTGGCGCGGGTTTTGGCGTCTCTTAGAGTTTTTCCGGTGGAGTTTGAGGCTAAATGGTCGGTGATTAGTTCATCCCAAACTGCATCGGCAATATCTGTTGCAGAAGCGCCTCCGGCTGGGGTTTCGATAAAGGTGTTGGAGCCGGAATCGCTGGTTGAGCCAGAGGTGTTATTGGAGAAAGTATGGCCGGATCTGACACCGGTGCGGGCTACACCTGAACCGATTGTGATTCCGTAGGCGGAGTTTGAATAAATTAAATTATTTTCAAAGATGTTGTCAGAGATTCCGGTACCGGCCAGGGAAGCGCCATTGATACATGAATAGAGGACACATTTGGCGATGAGGGATCTGGTGGTGGTGTCGCCGATTTTGATGCCGTCTCCGGTGCCCGAATTGCCGCAATCTTCAATGGCGCAGGTTTCAATGCGGGTTCTAGTCGCAGAGGAGATATTTATCCCATTACCCATGACGTCGGCGATCCAGCAGTCTTTAATCAGGGCGTTATCTCCGGTGACGACAATTCCATCTCTGGTACCTGTAGTTGCCGTTTCTATATACAAACCGCTGACTTCAACGTTGTCGGCGCTGATGGTGATGGTGTCGGCGTTGGTGACACTGGGGATTAACTGGAAATTAAAGCCCGGGCCCCTTACTTTCAGGTTATGTTTGGTAATACTTAAAACTTCAGTGACGGTATTAATGCCGGCTGCATCATTTGCCAGGCAGAAAATTATGTCGTTGTTCCCGGCTGTTGCCAAAGTTTGCGCTTGGGCAAAAGTTAAAACTGCCGTTAGAGGAGTAGTTCCGTTGTTGCTATTGCTGCCGCCTGTCGGATCCCAGTAAAAAATACTACCGACTCCAGCATGACTACCAGTTCTCATCGTTTCCAGCATATACATAATATTGGTCGAAGCTTCGGTAGAAGCATCAGAGATAGTAGCCGACGAAGATTGGGAAATTATGACCTGAGTGAAAGCTGTAGGGAAGATAGCGGTATTGCCGTATTGGTTGGTTGCCACCAGGTTACCTCCGGAGACTGTACAAAGGATAGTATCAGGTCCAAGTCTGGCTTCAAAGGCTAATCGCCAATCATTTATCAATTCTAAAGTAATCCCGACCCGGACGCCTCCGCCTAAATCCTGCTTGCCCGAGGCGTTAGCAATTTGGGTGATTTCTAAATTTGAGTTGTCTGCCTCGTAAATTCTGATATCGTCGTGGAGATCCTGGACGGTTATGGTGGTGGTTGGAGAGAGGACGGTAATAATTTTGGTATTTTTATCAAATGTAGTGGCCATTATAATATCTTAGCGTATAGCGTATAGCGTATAGC
>CAYNRM010000133.1:1448-2527 GCA_964399555.1 uncultured Gammaproteobacteria bacterium
TAGCGTATAGCGTATAGCGTATAGCAGTGTTGAATGCAAACAAACCATCTGCAATCAGCTATCAGCCATTAGCTTCTCCCTGTTGATTAATATCTTCTCATCTTTGATTGCCTGTTTAAAGACTTTGATATTATCCTGCTTCTTTTTAATTGTGGAGTGGAGTTTTTTTACGTCTGGGTGAGTGGGATCGATTTGACTCATGACATAGAGATAGTGATCTATAAAAGCCCGTTCTTTTTTAATGGTGTCCTCAAAGGCAAGAATATTTTTTTCGCGGCGTTTGGCGCTTTGTCTTAAGGAAATCGGGTCGTACTGATTCATATCTTTTCATAGTTTAGCTATTAAAGCTTCAACTTCTTTAACAAATTTGGGAATACGAGAGAAAATTTCTTTGAGTCTAGATTCATCATATAGATGTACGGTTTCATTTCTGTCTTTTAAAAATCCGAACCATTCTTCCGGATTATCGATTAACTTTAAATCGGCAGCTACTCTGAAGGAGTCTTTTGGGCTGACAACCTCCAGGCCTGAGAGTCGGGCATATTCCTGGATTGTCTTCCAGGTAAGCTCAAAAGTAAATTCAAACCTCTGGATAACACCATCCTGATCTAAATCATCCTTAGCCTGAGAGATACCCTCCTTGAGCTTTAAGAGGGCTAGTTTTAGATCAGCTAATTTGTTCATAGGTTGATTGTTTTACAAAGAGAAACCTGCTTAAATTTATCGGAAACCTTCTTAAAATCAACAAGATCAACCCGATAGGGAATATCGGATTCGTCAAAAGCTGATTTTAAAGTCATAAATTCCTGAGGAGAGAGAGCCCTAGGACCATCTATTCCAAGATCTATATCACTAAATTGACGATTGTTACCGATAGCCCGGGAACCGAAGATAAAGATTTTAAAGGCATCGTTTGGTAAATTTGAGAGTGCGATATATTTTAAACTCTTTACAGTTTTTGAGTCTAACATCTGAAAATTATATCATAGGAGATTATTTCAGTCTGTCCCAAAAACTTTTTTTGTCGGTTTTATCTTTTTGGTCCTCGACGGCTTCTTTTAATTCGTTTTTTAGGAATT
>CAYNRM010000133.1:2537-3563 GCA_964399555.1 uncultured Gammaproteobacteria bacterium
GTTTTTTTGCTTCTTCTGGCGCTTGGGCATCAACTACTGCCTCGACTAAAAAATCTATTTTTTCAGCAACTACTAGATCTTTATCTACCAGGGACTTAGGGGGTTCAGGCAGGCGATAGTCGAAAATCATTTTCTCCAGTGTTTCCTTATTTTCTGAGCGCAGTCTGACAATGCCGTAAGGATCGCGGGCAATGAAGGTAATTTTATTACCGTTTAATGATCTTGATATTTCAAATCTCATTACTGGTTTTGGTTGTACTAGTTCATCCATAATTTAATTAGACAAAGATTGTATCAGTTGTTCTAATGATACTGTTAGACATACCGGAAGTGGTGACCGTTGAATCAGCTTCATAAGGAATAATATTACCGGCGTTTCGAGCACGAACACGGACAGGGATGTCAGCCAGATAGGTAACTTCAGCGGTTTCTGTGCCTGGGGTACCGGTAGATCCAATTGTCTCATAGGTGTCAATCATTGGTACATACCAGGTGTCTTGCGGGGAGGCGGTTACTGCCACCGGTAAAACATTAATATAATAAGTGTCTCCAGAAGCCTGTCCCGTGATTGCAGGTGATATTGTTAAGTCATCATCGTCTACCACTGCCGTAACGTATGAAACCGCATTCCCCTGGGTAGCATTGACAACTAAATCTCCAACCTTTACCAGATCGGTAGACAGGAAAAGCTTGCCATTATCATGGATGTTTGTAGTTGTTGTTGATCCTCCGGTGTTATCCATTGCTCCTGTTTGATTAGCTAGGGTGAATGTGGCACTGCTCCAGCTGGAGAACCTGATTCGGTATTCGGCACTGGCAGATGTATCGACCAGTCTAATAATTCCTCCAGCTGATTTGCCTGGTTCGTCAGCCGTAATTGAAGAGCTCATGACTGCAGTTGTAGCCAGAGCTGATTGGGCTGTAGCACTGTATCTGTTTTTGATAATTGAGCCGCCTGAGGCGGAAAGTCGGAAGACAGCGACTTTGTCTCCTAATCGGGTATTACCAACTGAAAGAGTAACTTTG
>CAYNRM010000134.1:0-264 GCA_964399555.1 uncultured Gammaproteobacteria bacterium
AAGTATTATATTGTATGTAATATGCATCATTTGGTCTCCCTTGATACTTGATACCTGATGCATGATACTAATTAACCTATGGTTTTTTATCGCAAGTACCGTCCACAAAATTTCGAGGAACTGATAGGTCAAGATCATGTTAAAAAAACTTTGCTATCGGCGTTTAACTCTGGAAAATTAGGACACGCGTACCTTTTTACGGGTCCTCGTGGATCTGGTAAAACTTCAACAGCACGTATTCTTGCTAAGATCGTTAATTGCGAG
>CAYNRM010000134.1:274-3556 GCA_964399555.1 uncultured Gammaproteobacteria bacterium
ACGTTTGCTAACTGCTGACTGCTGACAAATAGTCGTCAGCAGTCAGTCGTCAGCTGAAAGCAGAGAGTTGGAAGCTGAGAGCTTAATCCCCTGCAACACCTGTTATTCCTGTACTTCAATAACCGATGGATCTAATATGGATTTGATAGAAATAGATGCAGCTTCAAATCGGGGAATTGATGATATCCGGGAGCTTCGGGAAAAAATTAAACTTTCACCAAGTTCAGCGAAGAAGAAGGTTTATATAATCGATGAAGTGCACATGTTAACTACAGAGGCTTTTAACGCTCTTTTGAAGACACTAGAGGAGCCTCCCGCGCATGTTTTATTTATTCTAGCAACAACTGAGGTTCAAAAATTACCGGTGACGATTTTATCCAGGGTTCAGAGATTTGATTTCAAGTTAGCAAACCTGGAGGAAATAAAGACGGCTTTAAAAAGTATTTGTGATAAAGAAGGGGCAAAGGTCTCGGATGAGATATTGAATCTGATTGCTGAAGTTTCGGAAGGGAGTTTTAGAGATGCGGTTAAGCTTTTGGATCAGGTTTGTTCAATGGGTGAGGGAATTAGTTTAGAGGAGGCGCAGGGAGTTTTGAAGGCAAATGATTTTTCGGAGACTACAGGTTTTATTGAAAGATTGATTAGCTCTGATTCTAAATCAGCTCTTCTTTTAGTTCAAAGATTAAATGAAAAAGGCGCCAGCATAAAGGAGTTTACAAATTCTCTTTTGAGAGCTTTAAGGCAGATGCTACTTATTAAAAATGGAGTGGCAGAAGTTGGGGATTTTGAGGTAGGGAGTAAGAAGCTCGAGATATTGCAAAATTTGACTTCTAAAGTGGATCAGGAAAAAATTGTTATGTTTTTAGAGAATTTCCAAAAGAGTCTGGAGCAATTAAAGTACACTACAATTAGTTCTTTGCCTTTGGAAGTGGCGTTGATTAAGAGTTGTCACATCGTGGTTGTCATTGCGAGAAGTGAAACGACGAAGCAATCGCAATCAGGTTCGGTTATTTCGTTAGATGATGGAATGCAGGAAGGTGTTGGGATTGCTTCGCCTGCTCTGCAGGCTCGCAATGACGGCTTAGGGGTTGAGAATCACCAATCTGAGCCAATTCCTTCAGTGGAGAATATGCAGGCTTCGGATGATGTTCTTGTCATCACGGATAAATGGACTTATATTCTAGAGACTATCCGGCCTTATAATTATTCTCTTGAGGCTTTGCTAAAACAAGCTAAAGTTAAGAATTGTGACGGGGTGAACGTAATTTTAGAAGTGCCTTATTCGTTCCACCAGAGAATCCTGGAGGCTCCTAAGTCAAGGACACTTTTGGAGTCAATTTTGGCTGATGTCTTAGGAAAATCGGTTAAAGTAACTACTGTGATTGGAAAACGGGAAGTTAAGCCTTCGGAGTTAGCTAATGTAGAAGTGGCTCAGGATGATGAAATTGTGAGGCTGGCTGCGGAAATATTTAATTCATGAGATACCTAATACGAGATACGAGATACGAGATACGAGATACGAGATATGAGATATGAGATATGAGATATGAGATATGAGATACGAGATAGTTTAATTTTTTAAAATTGACAGATACTCTTAATTCAAAAGTGGGTTATGAAAACTTGCTTGCCTGGCAAGTTGCTGATCAGTTTGCGCATAGGGTCTACGATTTAACTTTGAAATTTCCCAAGGAAGAGCTTTTTAGTCTAACCTCTCAGCTAAGAAGGGCTTCGCTCTCGGTGCCGTGTAACATTGTCGAAGGGTTTGGTAGGAATAGTAAAAAAGAGTTGCATAGATTTTTGGCAATAAGTTTAGGTTCGTTAGCTGAAGCAGGATACTAGCTTAGTTTCGCTTATAAGAGAGATTATATGGCAGATAATGATTATAAAGAAGTTTTAGACTTAAAAAACCGAGCCGGAAAAATTATTTGGAAGTTTTATACATCACTAATTTAAACTATCTCGTATTACTTATCTCGTATCTCCCATATTGACACGCGATACTAAGCAATGTAATCTATGGGATGCCACATGGCTAAATCAGGATTCAGTTATACTGCTTTAAAGAAATCTTCTCCAAAAATCTATCAGGCAATCCAAAAAGAACAAATTCGTCAAAAAGAAGTATTAGAAATGATTGCTTCTGAAAATTACACATCGGCTTCCGTTATAGAGACTTTAGGCTCGGTTTTTACTAATAAATATTCTGAAGGCTATCCTAAAAGACGCTATTACCAAGGGAATGAAGTAGTAGATGCTGTGGAAATTTATGCACAGGATTTAGCTAAGAAATTGTTTGGGGTAGCGCATGTTAATGTTCAGCCTTATTCAGGGTCTCCGGCTAATGCTGCTATTCTTATGGGGCTTTTAAAGCCTGGGCAGAAGTTGATGGGGCTTGCGTTAGATCAGGGTGGACATATCACTCATGGACTTAAGGTTGGATTTTCGGGAATCTTTTTTAAGACTGCAAGTTATAAGGTTTCTATGAAAACCGGACAGTTGGATTATAAAGAAGTTGAAGAGGCTGTTGTTGCTGAAAAACCTGATTTATTGATCTGCGGGTTTACGGCATATCCCCGGGAAATTGATTTTGCTAAATTTAGAAAGATTGCGGATAAAGTTGGGGCAATTTTGATGGCAGATATTTCTCATATTGCAGGTTTGATTGTGGGAGGAGCTCATCCTTCACCGGTGCCTTATGCTGATGTAATTATGACGACGACCCACAAGACTTTGAGGGGGCCAAGAGGTGCGATGATTATGGTTACAGAGCGGGGGTTAAAGAGAGATCCGGATATGGGAAAGAAAGTTGATTCTGCTGTGTTTCCTGGTCTTCAGGGTGGGCCTCATGATAACCAGACAGCAGCGATTGCTGTAGCTTTGGAAGAAGCTTCAAAACCTTCGTTTAAGAAATATGCGGCGCAGATTGTTAAGAATGCCAATGCTTTGGCTGAGACATTAGTTAAGAATGATTTGGATTTGGTTTCCGGCGGGACTGATAATCATTTAGTTTTGATTGATTTGCAAAGACAGCAGGTGTCGGGGAAGTTAGCTGCTGAGGCTTTGGAGGTTGCAGGAATTGTATCTAATTTTTCGTTGGTTCCTTATGATCCTATGCCTCCATTTTACTCTTCAGGAATTAGACTTGGAACTCCCGCTTTGACTACCCGGGGGATGAAAGAAAAAGACATGGTAAAAGTTGGGAATTGGATTGCAGCTTCCATTAAGGAAGTTGAGGGGTATGTTTTGCCAGCTGATAAAGAAGGAAGGTTGGAGCTATTG
>CAYNRM010000135.1:0-3430 GCA_964399555.1 uncultured Gammaproteobacteria bacterium
GGGTTACATATTTGATACTATTGAAAAATGATGGGTTTTCGGTTAGATTGTAAATTATTGAAAGCGGGGTGATTTTTTTATGAATAGAAATTTAATGATTGGTATTATTGTGGTGATAGTTATTGCCGGAGCTGCATGGTTTTTTATGCGGGATGAAATGATGGAGGGTGATGACACTGATAATGCAATGGAACAGACGGCACCTGTAGCTTCTTCCGGGGCACAAGCATCTCCTTTGGGAATGATGGAATCAACAGATTCTGCAATGGAAGGAAATGTTAAAGAGTTTAAAGTAACAGGATCTAATTTTAAATTTGACATGTCAGAGATCAAAGTCAAAGCCGGAGATACTGTAAAAATAACTTTTGTAAACTCAGGTGGTTTTCATGATTTTGTACTAGATGAATTTAATGTAGCGACGAAACAAGCAAATGGACCGAGCGAGGAATCAGTAACATTTGTTGCGGATAAAGCCGGAACTTATGAGTTTTATTGTTCTGTTGGACAGCACAGACAGATGGGTATGAAGGGTAATTTAATAGTTGAATAATTTCATACTTAGCAGTTTTTAAAGGCCTCTTCTAGCGAAGGGGCCTTTTTTGGAACTAATAATGCTTTATATATTGGCAGTTTAGTTGTTAATATTTTCAGCATTTCTTCAGAAAACTCGTGATAGAACACCAGATGTGCCAAAGTATATTACATTCTTTCTAGTTGTCGTTTTAGTATTATTGTTTGGAACTTTCTTATACTCTAGAAATAATGGACACTCAGGGAATACATTGCCGGGAGAGTTTGCAAATACTGCCATTAATAACGGTGACTTCGGGCAAATGGAGAAGCAACCCCATCCTTTATCAATTGAGTCTTTAAGAATAGGCGAATATCCGGGATCGGAGTTAACTTTAGAACAAGAACTACCTAACGGATCTAACTATAAAAGACAAATTGTTTCGTATAAATCTGAGGGTTTAAAAATTTATGCTTTATTAACAGTTCCTTTAGCAGAACCACCTCAAGGGGGATATCCGGTTGTGGTTTTTAATCATGGATATATCCCGCCTTCTGAATATAGAACTACTGAAAAATACACAGCATATACTGATGCCTTTTCTCGAAATGGATATGTTTTATTAAGGTCTGATTATCGGGGCCACGGGAATTCTGAAGGAACGGCTTCCGGAGGTTATGGATCTAATGATTACACTATAGATGTTTTAAATGCCGTAGCATCAATAAAGAAGTATCCAGGCGTTAACCCTGAAAAGATTGGAATGTGGGGACATTCGATGGGAGGATTTGTAACTTTGCGGAATATGGTGGTTAGTAAAGATATTAAGGTGGGAGTTATTTGGGCGGGGGTTGTTGCGTCTTATGATGATTTGTTGAATAACTGGAGACGAAGATCTTCGATGCCTTCCCCAACTGGTAGTCGTGGATGGAGAGGATCTTTGGTTGCAGAGTATGGGGAACCTGGGACAAATTCGGAATTTTGGAATTCTATTTCGGCAAATTCATATCTAAAAGATGTTTCAGGACCGATACAAATTCATCATGGGGCGGCTGATTCTTCTGTACCTGTTGAATTTTCTGAGAAGCTTGATATTCAGTTGAAGGAAGCTAGTAAAACAAGTGAATTATTTATTTATCAGGGAGATGATCATAATCTGGCGAGTAATTTAGGAGTGGCACTTAATAGGTCAGTTGAGTTTTTTGATAAATATTTAAAGTAGCTGTCTTGTAATTGTTTCTTTACTATTCTCATAATTAATTAATGCTTAATCAAAAAGGTTTTGTCCCTTTTTTTCTTATCGTTTGTTTTTTAATAATTTGTATGGTAATTGGAGTGTATAAGTTAGGAAGTAGCAATAAAGAGGTAAGTTCTCCTCTAGTTAACAAACCGCTTTCTTCTTCTATAAATAACAAAGTTGTTGTTGGTTCTTATACTGTCGAGTATCCGGCCGAGTATGTAATAGAAAGTAAGTTCGGTAATGAGTTTAATATTGTGCATCAGGGAGTAAATGGACAGGAAGTTTTTGACTCTTCTGCCGGTATCAGTACTTATGTAGGGGATTTGCCCAGAGGTTTGAAATTGAGGGAATGGTTAGATATGGTTAGCACTACTCAGCCAATAGAACCATCCGAAGATACTAAGTTATTTTGCAAAACTTCGAAACAATCTTTAAGAGAAGAAATATCTAAAACTCCTTATGGGGGCAGTGATAATAAAATCGTGGGAAATTTCTGTTTATTTTATGGTGTTAAAAATATTAGGAATATAGAATTGCTGAATGTAAAAAATGATCCCGAAAAATATATTAATGATTTAGAAATTTTGGAGTTTGAATCTCTAAATACCTCAGGGGGAGGAGGTGAAGATACTTATACTATCTTCGCTTACGGCTCTGGCACAATATGGGAGATTTATAAATCGAATAAAACTTCATCTAAAAATAGCGAAATCAATAATGCTTACAATTTACTTAAGGAGAGTTTCACCTTCCGGTATTAGATGGACTCTAAAGCTTGTTGCGCAGATTTTAAGCTTTTATTATATAGAACTGCTTTTTGAAATTATTTGCCGGGGTTTTTTTGTCTCCTCCTTTAAGAGAGATGTTTTCTTCCAAGAAAAAAGTTCAGAGATGTCGCGTTTCTGAGTATCCACCCTTGGGGTGGAGAGCTAAATTTCTTCAAGTATTTGGTGTTTAATAAACGCCAGTTGTAAGGCATAATCTTCTTGATCAGATATAAATTGTAAGTATTTTGCCGGGGATTCTCCGAAGAATTTTAGGATATCCTCTTTCGAGCAAATTCCGGCTTGATCTTTCATATATTCATTGTATGAGGACCATTCATATAAACTTAGGTCTTTAACAAGATAAGCAACCAGAGGATTCAAATGGATGTAACGGGAGAGATGGAGAAGCTGTTCATCTGATTCAACTAACACTGCTTTAAATTCTCCCTGGAACAGGGGACCTATTCTGTCATGTCTGGTATTAAAGTATTTTGTATAACTGTTGATTAGTTTACTAATAAATTCAGTTATACCATTATCTTTTGACTGTTTAAGTAAAAAATGGAAATGATTAGGCATTAAGCAGTAGCAGCTAATTTCAACAATCTTGTCGCCTAAATTTTTAAGGGCTTTTCTTTTGGTCGAATTTGAAAATTTAGGTTTAGGACCTTCATGTTGATAGTAAATCATTGAGGCAATAAAACGATTTCTGTCTGACCTGTTTTCAAAGATGGTCCTTTTTTCAACTCCTCGATTATATATATGGTAAAACTGATTGTTTACAAATGGAAAAATTCTGGAAGGCATTCTAACTTAGCATATTTATAATATCCGTAGGTGTCAATATGAAACCAGTGATTATTAGTCCAAATTAGAAATGTCATATCCGGCCAAATTTAAATTGTCACCTTA
>CAYNRM010000136.1:0-3365 GCA_964399555.1 uncultured Gammaproteobacteria bacterium
ATATCTTGAGCTAAATGAATGCTTTAGAAAATCCAGACCATCCAAAGCTGTGAGTGACTGGTACAGCTTTACAACTACTTCTCTGGAACAGATATCTACTGCTGTGAAGGCATAAATCTGACCAAAATCAACAGTATCCATCTGGATTACCTCTCTTGGATTGTTGGCTTTAGGAACAGAGCCTCTTTTAACATTTTTCTTCCATTTTCTCCTTAATTGATACTTTTCTCCCAGTATTTTATATATTGAGGTTACAGACAAGCTGATTACATATTCATCAAGCAGAAACTGCCTTATCTTTTGCCCACAACAATCCCTATTCTCTTCCCTTAACCTGAATATTTTAGATTTGAGCAATCCATCAGCTTTTCTTTTGGCTCTGGAACCTTTTTTAGCCTGAGAATATTGTTCCAGGAAGTCCAGCAAACCCAAGCTCTTTATATTTTCCAACCAGATGTGAATTGTTTCCCGATTAACCTCGAGCTTAGAAGCGATGTGAGATTTGGAAACTCCGGACTCAAACAGTTCCCAGGCCAGAGTTATTTTTGTTATTCGAGTCACTTCCATAATTGTACTGGAATGCCGGATATTTAACTTTAATTAAGCGATTGCTTGACAATGAAAATGAAGTATGTGCAAAATAAGTTAATGCTCAAGAAATCTATCGCATCTGCAACAACTGCAATAAGCTATTTATTAGTAACTGCTTCTGTTTATGCACAAGAGCCAGGTTTGCAGGCTCCTGGGGGATCGATAAATACTAATCTTAAAATAGAGACAATTCCACAGATTATAGTTGATTACATGTTTATTATCGCAGCGTTTTTGGCTGTAGCTTATTTAATGTACGGAGGGATTAAATGGATTACTTCAAGAGGCGATAAGATGGCAGTTGAGTCAGCCAGAAAACATATAGTTGCTGCAGTAATTGGTTTGATAATTGTAGCTGGTTCATTCTTTGCTTTGAACGTCGTCTTTACATTGCTGGGTGCAGATAATCCACTTAAAGACGGATTTAAATTCCAGACTCTTGAGGAAGTTAATGAAGAAGTAGGACAATAATACAGGATTTGTTTCATTGCTAAATTGTTTCATTGTTGAGTACTCCCTTAAAATTCCCTTCTGAAATATTTCTTTGAATAACTGTTAAGTTGTCTTTAACTATGCTAATCTAAATTCATGCCCAAAATTATTCAGAGGCTCGTTTTGAGTTGGATTTTGATGTTTTCTGTGGTTCCCGCCGTTTCAGCACAGGGTTTAACGAGAGAGCAGTGTTTTGAGGATACAATTGCCAGGCTGGGGTGTTTGCCGTTTTATCTGGGGAATATTATTAATGGTATTTTTGCGCTTTCAGGGGTGGCAGCCATTATTTTGATTATTCTTTCGGGGATTAGATTGTTGGTGTCGGGAGGAGATGCTGATAAGGTTGCGCGGGCGCGTAAATCGCTTTTTTACTCGATTGTTGGTTTTGTGATTGTATTGTCTTCTTTTTTGATACTCCGGGTTATTTCTTTTGTTACCGGAGCTGAATGTATAAATGCTTTAGGGGTTAATACTTGCAGTTAATATGAAATGCGAAAATGGAGTTTTTAACACTGACTTAGGAGTTATCCCCTGTGATCCCACTGGGTTTGCTACTTCTTTGTACGGGATTGGTTTAAGTTTTATTGGTGTAGTAGCCTTACTATTTATAGTATACGGAGGTTTTTTGATATTGGCATCGCAGGGGAATTCTGATCAAATAAGGAAAGGTAAATCTTATATAACCTACTCAATAGTCGGGGTTGTGCTGGCTGTTTCGGGGTATGCTTTATACCAAATTTTGGCGATTGATGTGATTAAAATACCTGGTTTTAGCAGGTGAGAGAGTTTTAGTGGCTGCCCATGTTTAGAATACATAAGTTATTTATCAGTTTCATAATTACGGCAATTTTTATCTCTTCTATGCCTTGTCCGGCTTTTGCTCAAATTACGGCTACGGATGGGGCTATACCTCAGGACAGAGCTGATTCCCAGGCGATTATTGGTGAGGGGGGAGCGGGAAGTGGCGCTTGGCAGCCGGATGCGGAAGTTACATTTACAGGAAAACTGGCGGCGCGGAGTGAGGATGTTTTGGACTGGTTAATTGAGAATTATCAGTGGTCTAATATAGGGAGTTCAGCTACCCCTTTTGATAAGTTATGGGAGTTTGTCAGAAATACGGTTTTTGCATTGCTGGGGTTATTTATTTTAGCAGGAGCTTTTTTGATGATTATTACCCGTGGGCGGAGTCTGACTGTTAAACGGCTGATAGTCAGGTTTGTGATGGTTTTGATCTTAGTAATCTTCTCCTTTTCAATTGTGAGAACTATTTACTCATTGACTGATATTGTTCAGGGGTTTTTCCTGGTTTTGCCTGAAGAAAATGGTGAGAGCCGGGTTATTTCAACTCAGGACTTACTTAATGTGGCTTTTGGATATGTGGAATTTACAGGCTACAGGAGAATTGGTCCGGAGTATAACGAGGCAGCTATTACTAACTTATTGTTGATTAAAGCGACGGCGGCAACTTATTACACGATGTTTATTATTTTGATAATACGCAAAGTTATTTTATGGTTTTTTATTCTGGTTTCACCAATTTTTCCACTACTACTTTTCTTTAAACCGATTAGGAATACGGCTAAGATTTGGATAGGAGAATTCTTCCGCTGGGTTTTATATGCGCCACTGTTTGCGATTTTCCTTCGAGGGTTGGTTGAGATCTGGAAATTTGGGGTTGGGTCCAGCAATGCGACGGGCGTACCTTTGGACTTTAAAACTGATTTAGCCGGGACTACTGCTACATTGGGGAAAGTGGATTATCCAACAGCGATAAACATCTTGCTGGGAGGTCCGGGGCAGTTAGTTTTAGGAAATAATAATGTTAATTTTAGAGATACCTTCGTATTATATCTAGTAGCTCTTTTGATGTTGTGGATGGTGATAATTCTGCCGTGGATACTTTTGCGTATTTTTCTTGATTACTTTAATAATTTTTCGGCTGGGGATAGTGGTCTCGTTAAGTTTTTGGCCCGTAACGGGATGCCACCTCCTGGAAGGTATCGGGCGCCGGGAGTTTACTCGTCACCCGGATCACCAACTCCTCCAGGAACTCCACCTCCGGGCTCGGCGGGAATGGCGAAGAGTATGCCAATTACCCGATTTAAGCATGCGCCGGTAGCTGAGATGCAGGAGTCAATGCGTCAGGAGTCGGTGAGGCAACAAGAAACAGCATTCCAACAAGGGATTGCCACCCGGTCAGGGTCGGCGTCGTCAATGTCGACAGGACGGATCGGCACTTTGAATACAAATGTGGCGAATATTCAGACTGGGGCGTTATATGC
>CAYNRM010000137.1:0-2858 GCA_964399555.1 uncultured Gammaproteobacteria bacterium
TCTTTTGTCCCCACCAAATAAACCGCCTGCCAGGGCCTGAAGTTAGATCTAACTGTCTCATCAATATAAGTAATACCTCCCTTTGTAACCGTCCTCTTAAAAACCACATTAGCTCCCGCCGCCGCCCAGTCAACTTGCTTAACAGTTCCTTTGGCCAATGCCGGATCGTCCTGCCTTATTTCCGGCAATGCCGGAGTTTGACTCAAAATAACGGGTTTCGTCATTTCAACCGAACGCCCATCAGAAGTTCCATATAAGTCTATCGTCAAATCAGTTCCTTCAACTCTGGCCTGTACCAAAATATGATGGCCTGTATCATTCATGAATTTAAAATCAACAGAAGGGGAGTAGATAGTAGCGTCCAGTCCCGGCGGAAATCCCTGCTCATAATACCCAACCCGGTAAGCATGTGCAGTTCTCTCTGTGATCGGCAACCCCGTATTCAAAGCCGCTCTATAAATAGTTGTTGAAACCTGGCAAACGCCACCGCCGTCATCCAAAACCGTCCGCCCTGATTTAATTACATAAGCCTGTTTATATCCCGATGCCCCAGAAATATCTCCAACAGTTTTAACAAACGAAAATTCCTCACCCGGGGGAATCAAAACTCCGTTTATCCTCGATGCCGCCAAACCAACATTAAATTTTCTATTCTCTATAGATCCGGCAAAATGAGAAATTCCACTCCCAATTAATTCTTTAATCCCTAAATCATTCGCCAGCCTATTCTTTGGCTCAACGATTTTAACTGGCAACTTCACTTCATTAATAATCTCTGAGATCAAAGCCGCATTAATAGCCTCAACAGCCTCCGGGATTTGTACTTCCCGCCCATCAATCGGAGCCCTAAATTCATTGATCTTTGGTCTCGATGGATCTGAGGCCGGGTCAACAGCCAGCAATGGTTCCTGAACAGCCCTGTCAATATCTTTGGCAATTACTTTAAGATATTCAGACAGTCTGAAATTATTAAGCGTCAACTTACTATCAGTAGTTTCCTGTCCGTTAACAGAAATTGACGACAAATTAAATCGCTGGTCCTCAAAATTCATTAGCGCCAAAGAGTTCTGAGAATTCTCCAAATCCACTAAAGACATTATGGTATTTAAATCCAAAGTGTAATTTAAATCCTCAAAAGTCAGCTTAATCGGGGAGTCCTTAATTTCATCAAGCCTTTTCTTTATAGCCGTCGCTTCAGCAAAATTAAGCCTTGGCTCACTCATTTTTAAGGGAAGATTCAGGTCAGAAATGACTCCTGCATTAAAATAATCATTTATTATTGAATAAATTTTATCCTCATCTAGAATCAACCCATTTTGCGACGGGGTCACTGTAATTTCACTTTCGTAAACCTTAAGCGTAGAATCAATAGCCGGAGTATTAACATTTGTTCCAATATTCTCAACCTGTTTCTTAATTGGCAAGGAAGGTTTAAGATCAAGATGAACCTCGGCCCGGGGAAAGTAAACCTGCCGGCGTCCTAAATCATAAGCTTTTGTAATTGCCTCCTCGACCGGGTTAGCTGTTTCCTGCTTCCTCAATTCAACAGTAAAACTTTGTTGTGCTGAAAGGGAAGCAGTATTTAACTCCAGCGTTAAAGTATGATCTCCTCTCTTGGAAATCTCCCGTGTCACCTTATTAAATGCATCTTCCTTTCGCAGCAAACTAATATCCACTCCAGCCACCTTTATATTGGGATAAATTCTTTGTGAGAGAAAAAGCCAGCCTCCCAAAAACAAAATCATTGCTACCGGAATAATAACAATCGCTAGCATCCCAAAAACAACTTTTTTGCTAATCTTAAAAGGCGGAGCCAGCTTTTTCTTAGACATTAGAAGCATATTTTACTTCACAATTGGAAAAGTGGCCAGTCTCCAAAGGCAACAATGGAGCGATGAAACAATCTGGAAATTAAGATATAATTTAACTAGATGATGAAGTATTTAGTTATTGGAGTCTTAGCCTTCGGAGTCGTTGCCGGATTCTTGTTTTGGAAATTCGCTCCTAGCTTTAATAAGAAAGAAGAAGAAAAAATACCAGTTGTTTTAAATATCTGGGGCCTATGGGAGGACGAGTCTCTCTTTAAGCCAGCAATCAACGAATATAAAAAAGTAAAACCAGAGGTAACTATCAATTACAGCTTCCAAAATTCCCAAAACTACCGCACCCGCACTCAAACCAAAATCCAGGAGAACGAAGGCCCTGATATTTACATGATAAACAACTCCTGGACCCCAATGTTTTTAAAAACCAACTCAATGTTCGCTTCCCCCAAAGAAGCCTTCACTCCTCAGGAATTCTCTCAAACCTTCTATCCCGTAGTCAGGGATGATTTTACTAATTATCTCAGTCTAAAATCGGCAATTGATAAAGCTCCCAACATCGCAGATCGTAATAAAGCATTGGCAGATCAATTTAACTCAGGTGGGAAAATCTACGCTATCCCGAGGGGAATCGACGGATTGGCCCTTTATTATAATGAAGAGATATTAAATGCCGCTGGAGTTACAGTCCCAAAAACTTGGAACGAATTCCGCGACGCCGCATTCCGAATGACAGTAGCTGATGAAAACGGGGTTATTAAGACTGCCGGGGCTGCGATCGGGGGAACTGGAAACATCGAGCATTGGCCGGACATAGTCGGTTTGCTCTTTCTCCAACAACCGGGAGCCAAAATAGATGCTCCAGGTGACCAAAATGGTGCTGATGTTCTAAAGTTCTATACTGATTTTTCTAAAGTTGCCAAAGCCAGAGTTTGGGATAATACTTTCGAACCCGCCACCCAGGCTTTTGCTGCTGGGAAAGTCGCCTTCTACTTTGCTCCATCCTGGCGGGCTCATGAACTTCGTCAAATAAAT
>CAYNRM010000137.1:2868-3363 GCA_964399555.1 uncultured Gammaproteobacteria bacterium
CCTGGGCAAATTATTGGGGCTATGCCGTTTCTTCTAAATCCCAATTCCCTAAAGAAGCCTGGGAATTCCTGAAATTTTTAACATCTGCCGAAGTAGAGAAAGTGCTTTACCAGGAAGCTGCCAAAACCAGGCTATATGGCCTGCCTTACTCAAGGGTTGATCTCCAAAAAGAACTAATGAATGACCCACTAGTCGGCGCCTTCGTCACCCAAGGCCCTTACTATAAATCCTGGTACCTAAACTCATCAACACGCGACCAGGGATTAAATGACGAAATGATTAAGTACTACGAAGACGCAGTCAACAGCGCCTACAACAATTTCGATCCTACAAGCGCCCTACAAACAACCGCCAAAGGAGTCCAACAAGTCTTAGATAAATACGTCAGACCAGCCCCCGCACCTTCTCCCTCTGGTAGGTAACGGAGTGCGTATTCCTTGACAATCATTCCGCGCGGGGTAAAATTTGAATAATGAAAAACGCCATTCTCTTTCA
>CAYNRM010000138.1:0-3356 GCA_964399555.1 uncultured Gammaproteobacteria bacterium
AATTTATACCGTAGTGATATTCCAAAAATAAGCAACGCTATTCCGGCAACACCGAGAGTGACAGAATACTTAACAGCTTCCTCCCCAAACGAAAAAAGAGCCGGAGGAACTAGAAGAAAGAATAATCCAACTCCATCTAGTAATTGTCTTCCCTCATTATCATTCTTAATTTTTCTAGTGTAGGCGAGCGCCATAAAATACAACCCCAGCGATATCGTATAGGCTAATGATTCTTCAACTCCCAGATATTTAATTTGCCAAAAAAACGTAGCCATCCCTAACACCGAAGTCACATACCCAAAATTAGCTACTCTTCTAATCGCCACATCAATTCCAAATAAAATAGTAGCTGCATATGCGCAAATCAGCGAATTTCTCTCCATTATGCTGGCAGGAGAAAATATCGAACCCAGTCCAAATAAACCCCCTACAATAGGCGTGATTACTGCTATCAACAGTGCTGACTCACGATAATTCTTCTGAAAGTCTTTACCTTGAGGTAGTTGAATAAAACTTACCCCGTATAAAACATAAGCCAAAGCAGAGTAATAGAACGGGTAGAGTTCAGAATTAACACCAAGTAATTTTAAGCTATTATAAAGCGCAAACACTATAAAAAAGTTTGATGCATATATAAATTCCTTAGCTCCAAATACCCAAGCGTAATGAATACCCACACCAGACAAAACCAAACTTGTAGTCAGTCTTTGGGTTTCAGAGCTTAATCCAAATACAAATGACAGGGCGAAAAACAGAACTGCTGATAACTTGAATACCTGCACACTACCGGTTTTCTCTTTGAAATAAACAGCAGCAACATAAAATAAAAGTCCAATTATTAGGTAACAATAACTTAGGTAATCTATGTGATTTTGAATTTTAAAAACATGTTCCATAAAAAGCGGGACTGAAATTGCTACAAAAATGCTCGAGATTCCGAAATACCTAATTTCATTCTTTATGTAAGACACAACAAACCCCGAAAATACCGGCATCAATGACAGAAAAGCTAAGTCCACAGAGGACACACCAAGTGAATATGCAAAAGGCAAAACAAGAACTGATTGGGCAATTCCCACTGCCAAACTAACATCTACTTCTTCTGTCAAATTGTACTTATTTAGAATGCTTGCCTTGAATAAGTACGCGAATGCACATATGTTAAGAACATACATAAGTAACGAATTATCAAGTTGCTGCCAAAAAAACAAAATTACTACCGCCACAGAAAACAATACTTCTGAAAGCGCCATAAAAATAGACTTCTTAAAATACAGATAAGAAAACACATAAAATGCTGCTGCCAAAAAAACGCTTAAAACAGCCTCAAATGTAAATAATTTATTTTGAGATGCCGCCGCAAGATATCCAGCCCCCAAAGATAAAGGCATCATTAACTGAGATGATAGCTGCAAGGGTATCAACGTATAGTCTTGTGTTTCCTTGTCCTGGTTTCTGGAAATAAAGCTAAGAATCATCAACAAAAAACTGCTTATAATTCCAGCCAATATATAAAAATTTGAATCCAAACCAAACATGTTAACCAAAGAAGTTGTTAAAGAAAGGGAAGTTATCGAAGACGCATATGTATAAAATTTATTCTTAAATCCAAAAGCCAGGTACCCATAAACGGCCAATGCAATTAGCGAGGTGGTTGCCCAAACAATTCCAGGCCCCACCCCCATTGGCTTAAAAACAAAATTAAACCAGGCAGATCCGCAAACAGGAATAAGCACTGCTCCAATCGCAACAAAAGTGTTCCCCGCATCTCTTATTTTGGGATATCTAATAAACCAAGCTCCAAATCCAAAAAATGCAATTGCCACAGAAGTAAGAACAGAAGCTTTTAACACCCCCGATAAGGTCTCCCATTGGAATCCTACAAAAATAGAAGCAGAAGCTACTATCAAAAACGCACCTACATATAAAAGCAAATTAATCGAATTTTTCGAATACCACTCTGACAAAGAAACATCTGCTTTCTCACTTAACTTAGCATCATGAACTAAAGTATGATCAGCCGTTTCCCCGCTACGTCCGTGAGTCACCTTTTCCAGTTCATTTTTATAATCCTCAAGTAATCCTTTGACTGTTTTATCAGGTGAAATTCTTAATACACCTTCAAGTTCTCCAATAGATTTTCTTAAGTAATCTTCGTCACCATCAGGAATATAAGTCCCCGAGCTTTTCCTGCTAATAAACCAAATAAAAAGCCCGATTATAGATAAAAGTAATACCGACGCCAACATGCCTGATCTAACTCTAGTATTAATAATTGAAGGAGTCAATTAAGAACAAGTGACGAAGGAGATGTAATTATAATCTGAGCCGACAATGGGAATCGGACCCATGACCTCATTCTTACCAAGAATGTGCTCTACCACTGAGCCATGTCGGCGTTCAGGTATTTTAGCAAAATTTAGTTAAAACACCAATCATCTTTAACAGGGCCTAAGTAAGTGGTAAATTAGTCCTCAATGAATATTGTAGTAATTAAAGAAACTCCTGGAGAACCGGCAGTTGAAGAATTCTCAAAAGTAGAATGGAAAAAATGGGATTTAGAACATTACGGGGAAATTTTAAACTATATTTCTGAACATTACACTTTAAAAGCGCTTGAGGGAGAAGAAATAGTTGGACTCTTAGCGTTTAAAGTCGATGGCGGTGTATGCTTCATCGATGAGTTGATTGTTAAGTCCGACCAGCAAGGCAAAGGGTTTGGGGAAGATTTAATAATGAAGGCAGAGGAGATCGCCCGCGAATATCATTGCCATAAAGCCCAACTTCACACGGGCGCTGACTGGAAAGAACGGAAATTTTACGAACATATGGGATATAAAAAAACTAATGACTTACCTGACCAATACCTGAGACGTGATTTTGTAGAATACACTAAATATCTTCTCTGAGCCGGCTACTAGATTCGAACTTGTGACCTGCTGTTTACAAAACAGCTGCTCTAACCACTGAGCTAAGCCGGCATAATTTAGGTTCAGTTATTCTAACAAATATCATCTCCTAAGAAAAGTTCCATCTGTTTTATCTATATCGTTGCAAATCTACCCTCAACTAGTGTAAAATCCGTTACAACTGACTTAAAGAATACAGATCAGTTGAGATCGTTATGGCAAAAAAAGACGCGCGCGCAGCTCTCGGTTTAGAATGTACTGAATGTAAATCCAGGAATTATATCACCGAAAAAAATTCTACTAACACTAAAGACAAATTGTCTCTCAAAAAATACTGCAAAAAATGCCGAAAATCCACCCTTCATCAAGAGTACAAGCTAAAGTAATCTCCTATCTCCTATCTCCTATCTCCTATCTCCTATCTCCTATCTCCTATCTCCTATCTCC
>CAYNRM010000139.1:0-3263 GCA_964399555.1 uncultured Gammaproteobacteria bacterium
AGACAGCCGAGGGATGTTGCCCAGAAGTCGAGCATCGCCGGCACGTGCTGGTGTGGGTCGAGTTGGTGCATCGAGGGCAAGTCGGGTGCCGTGCTTACGGGCACCTCAGCCACCAAGCCTGTGTTTCCGTGCGTCGTCGTGCCCGACCCCTCCGCATGGGTGCCGGGGCGTATGGTCATGAGTGCGTGATCCGGCGCATTGAGCATCTCCAGTGCGTAGCGCATGCGTGCATTAGTCTCTTCATGCAGCGTCATGTGCTTCTGCATGAAGGGCGAGACGAACCATCCGGAGAGCGCCGTGGTTACCTGCTGATCTGTCACCTGGGTTGTGCTGATCGCCTCGATAGCGCAGCGCATGCGAACCCTGGCCTCAAGGAGAACCGACATACCATCTTGGATGCCGGTCGCGGAGAACCACGCGCGGACTGCCTTGAGTACCTGCGCTAGAGTTACCTGTGGTTCTTCTGGGTCGGTCATGGAGATCCTTTGTCGGGTCTTTACTTAGTGTCGTGCTGTTTTGACTCGTACTTGTTCTAAGTCAATGCTTGTTCTTAGTGCTCTTTGGTGCTGCTCTCGGTGTGCTCTGCCAATGCCCCAGCGCGCGCACGTCGAGATAGTAGCGTCTGGCTGCAGCGCACCGCCAATTCCCCCGACCTGCATTGTACGCCCTGATGGCCTTTTCCCAGGTCCCGAGCGCGGCTTTGTGCGACACGAGGATGCGCTCAGACATGGCCAAGGCGCTCTCGGTGTTTGATTCCAAGCCGGCGAATGAGTCCCCAGGCCGTTTAACGTCGCACTAGGTGCCGTACATTATCTGGGTCGGGCCGCGCTCGCCATCTGCCCCTCGGCGCCGGTCCACGTAGACGACGCGGTCGTTTTCATCAAGGTACGACCGGGACTCCCGCGAGAGAATGCCAACCAAGATCCAGCGAGGCACCAACCACTCACGCCTAGGTGCTGCTGGGGTCACGACCGGCACCTGAGCGGGTGCTGGGGTGATGGTCGGTGGAATAGTGGCTGGTTGCGGCTCTTTGTGGCCTTGAGCCTCGACAGGAGCTGCCTGACGCGCGACGGGCTCCTGTGCTCTGTGGGCTCGGGCACCCACCCCGGTGATCAGAGCGATGCCTAGGGCAAGAAAAACAACGCAGACCTTCCTGGGTGCGCTCACGTCTTGTTCGGCTTAGGCTTCTTGGTTGGCATCGGGGCGGGTGCTGGCGCATCACCGCTCGCCTGGGGGGTGCAGTGCCTGTTGATCAGGTTGACCAGCTCAATCATGCCTGCTCTGGTGTCCAGCTCGAACGGCCACCCTCCCTTGGAGAGAATAAGCCCGGCTTCATCGCCTGTTCCTTTTTTGTAACGACCCAGCTTAACGGGTGCCTGCATGGAGATGATCGGATAGTCGCAGGGGGCTGCGGTGATCGGCTCCACAGCGAGCACCGTGGCGATCTTTTGGAGAGTTGCTATGTCGCAATTACGCAGCTCGTTCCGGTTAACCCATTTCTCTATGAGCATGCGGAGTCGAGCGTGCTCCTTTATGGTCCGGTATTCTTCGATGGATGCGTATAGCATGTATTCCGGGTTGTGCTTGGAATTGGCGTCACTCCAGTCAGAGATGTTATATTCACCTCGGCCCACCTTGAAATACTTCCTGCCAACATAGATCACCTTGAAGCACTCAAGGTCCTTCTCTGTTTTAATCGCTTGTTCGTGGAATCTGTAACCCCTGCAGACCATGCCCAAGATCGTTTGACCGACCTTGAGCTTGGGTTTTTTAATGTCGTTGATGTTGCTCACGGTTTGGGCTCCGGTTGAGGTGCTTCGGTTGTGCTGTCGAGCACCGATGCTGCGTCATTGTCCGTGATGTCCAGCACCTCGGCGTCGACATAAACTTTAGTGATGTTCTCGATCACTCCCGTCTTGAATGGGTTGTTTTCGGGAGGGAGTTGAGCAGCCCACTCCTCCATCGCGGTCGCCAGACGTGTGGCTAGGTCCTGGAGGGTGGGGACGTCCAAGCGCCCGACTCGATTCGCGAAGTCCTCGGGGCTCTCGCCATTGTCGCAGAAATCATCGAACATGCGTTGCACCGCGTTCGAGGTGATCACGTGCTTGCCTTGGAAGTAGGAGAGCGTGCCGCTGTAGATCAGGAGCTTACCGTCGACCAGCTCCACACCATCGTCGTATGCGGCCTGGGCGCACTCCGCTGAGTCGTCATATTGCCAGTGCTCCTCGTCCTCGTTCCATGCGTAGAAGGTGTCTGTAGTTTTCAGCATGGCTTGGTCCTGGATGCGTAGTTGGCCCGCTTCCGCTCGGCCCGATCAGCGCGCAGGGCCGCGACCCGGGGATCCTCGACCTTTGGGTTGGCAGCCTGCGTGTCCGGTCGCCTGGGGCGGCGCGCTTTGCGGTGATCGTGAATCATGTCTGCCATGATCACCATCGCGATCGTTGATGCCATCCGCGTGATGCTGTGGTGAGAAGCGATCGGGATCATGCCGTAACCTCGGAGGAAAACTTAAAAGTGGGGTGGAAGCCAATCCCGCTCACATCAGGGCAACGCCCCGCACCATCGTGCATGCCGAACGCTTCCTTGCACGTGCCACATGTGCGGTTGTAAGCATACGCTGGTGGGTGGTGCACGATCCCTGCAGGCGCCTGGGACATGGGGAGGAGTAGAGCCACACGCTCAAGCTCAGCGCGTGCCGCATCGAGCCCTATGCTGAGACACATCGGGCAGCGTGGTCGTCCGTCCTTGTGTGGGTGATTATGGAGTTTGGCGAACTTGTGTCCGTAGTCACACATGTCCAGGATGACGGTCGTGGGCTGGCTCATGCCGTAACCTGGGTATATCGGTTAGTGTCGTGGTAAGTGGTTCGTCCCGCTCTGCCCAACACGCCGTTAGGGCACTCTAGGGTCTTAGCGCGATGTCGGCCGCGCCTCTGATTGCACAACGCGCATGTGCCTACTTTGATGGACCACTCAAGCATGTCCAGCTCCTTGGCCTTGGCCTTGATCTCAGGTGCAGGAATCGGCTGCAACCCCGAATCTTTGAGCCACTGAGCCATCCTCTTTTCCATCTCTTCCAGGCACGCGTCTGCCGTGTGCATGTCGAAGGGTGCGCCGAGGACTTCGGCACAACCCCTGAACCCCTTGACGGAAAACCACCCGGGCCGAATGGTGCCGATTGTGGTGGAGCCCAAACGGACACGCAGGAAGCTCGGGCCTGCGCTGAGGACGATCTTTTTGGTTGTGAGTAGTTTTGCCGATGGG
>CAYNRM010000140.1:0-3254 GCA_964399555.1 uncultured Gammaproteobacteria bacterium
CTCCTGAGTTAGAATTCTAACTTGAAAGCGTTACCGATGTATCTCAGCCTACTCATGTAAACATTCGGCTAACCGGAGGCGGGCTACCCTCGGCAAAAGCTTCAAACCCCGGAGGGCAAACAGTTGACAAAACCAACAATCTTAGATGTATAGTGGCTCTACTATGCAGAAAGAAAGATCTAAGAAATTAAAGAGTAACGAGAATACTTCCACGATTCTGAATAACCATTTAAAAAGACACTGGATTTTTTACCTTTTAATGGTTTTGCTTATCTCTCTCCTCTTCAAAAATCCTTATTCAGGAAAAAATAGTATCTCAAATTTAGATCCTTACCCTGATGCCTTAATGTACCTGACTGCTGCTAAAGGCTTAACTGAAGGGGCAGGTTTGCAGATTTATTATAAAAGCGTCAAACTCGATTCTACAATTCCACCTCTATATCCTGCCGCCATTGCCCCTTTCTATTTTATTTTCAGGGACCCCAGAGCTTTTTATTTTGCAAATATACTACTCACGCTCGCCTCTTCGCTATTCTTCTATAGAATAATTTTCAAATTATTTCAGGACGAAAAAGTCAAAGCAACATTATTTCTGGCATTTGTTAGTAATTTCATTATATTTTGGTATCCCTCAGTAGCAATGGCAGAAAACCTCCTAATCTGTCTTTTTATAATCTCTACCTATCTGTTATTAGACTCTCCTACAGGCAAAAAAAGTCTCTATCTCGGCTTGTTAACTACCTCGTTTTTTGCAACTAAGTATGTGGCCTGGACCTTGAGTTTTTCTCTAGGTTTGACTTTTACTATCTTCCTTTTTTCACAGAAATTGAGACAAGTTCAAAAATTTAAATTATTTTCTTTATACCTACTCGCCTCTGGTGCCTCTTTTATCATTTTAATGCTCCTTGAATCTTCCACTAAAGAACAAAATATATTTAATCAACTAGAATTATATTTTCAGCATATTCCAGCCACCATAAACTCTATTGGTGCAGATTGGTCTGTCCACTCCTCTGGAGCTCACAGTAGTCTGACATTTTCTCAATCCTATTTAAAAACTAACCTCCTTAGGTATTTCGCAGGACTCATCGGCGGACCAGCCCCGGCTGCAGGAAAAGATTTCATAACTATACCAATTGTTATCGGAATGAGCTCTCTCTTAGGCATATTTATAAATTTATTTTTTTCTCGACTTAGAGTTCTAAGCTTCTATTTTCTAATCGTTTTTCTCACAACCTTATCGTATATTTTATTTTTCTTTAAAACAGACAATAGGTACCTATTTGTAATTATCCCAATCCAAATAATCGTTTTTGGGATCTCACTTAGCACCCTATTGAGTTTCTTAAACAAAAAAAAATTATTCCTGAGTTCTCATTTGATAACATTCGTGATCCTCAGTGCTATAGTCTTAAGTGTATCTCCGGTAATTTCAAATCAACTTAAGCTGAATTTCTACGACGGTGAAAATTCAAGGAGCTACCAGACTGTAATGTTTTATAACCAAACTTTTAGGGAATCCAAACCAGGTAAAAAACCAAACATAATTTCAACTATACCTCCTTTAATGGTAGATTTTTATTCCAACAAAAACTACAATCTCCTACCTTTCTCCGGATATCAACATTTTATGTATAAACCTGAAATCTGGGATATCCCGAACAATAGTAATCTTTTTGAGTTATACAAGCAGTATTTAGAAGATGGGAGAGAAATCTACTTGTCCGATCACGATGCTAACAACCCCAGCTTCTATTCTTTCGCATACTTATTTTACAAGGAAAACTTCGAATTAATTCCTATCTCCACAGGATGCCATAATCAATGTAATATTTTTAAACTGGAATTAAAGAGTGCTGCAAACTCACTAAGGTGAGCCCTATTGAGAATTTTTCTTGCAGAAGAAAGAACCATTTGAAATACCTGTCATACCTGCACCAACATTTGAAGTAGCATTACCTGTACTATTTTCTAAAGGAGTACAGAACACAAATGCAGATATGGATGTAAATGTAGTAGTGTAAACTCCGCTAGCAGGAGGAGCTGGGTTCGTAGGAGCTGATCCGTCAGAGAACCAGGTGCCCACCATTGCGGTCGGATAACCTGTACCAGGAGCATAGTTAGCTTCCATAGCTTTTGCCATTGCTGCAATGTCAGCTTTTCTCTTAGCATCACGGGCTTTTGATTGTGTTCCTGTAAATATTGTCATTCCTACAACACCTAAAATAGCTAAGATAACAATTACAACGAGTAATTCAACGAGGGTGAAACCTTTTTGATTTGATTTTGTTTTAGGCAGTAGTTTCATTTATATTCTCATCTCACTCTTTAATAATCTCGCAGTGCAACTTGATTGTCAAGGTATTAACGCCGCAATAATCACCCTCCCCAGTGTCTGTTTTGCTCTGTTGCGGCTTCTCCTATTTCTGCCTTAACTCATAAGACAAACAATGAGTAATGCTTTGCAGTAAATCCCATCGCTACTAAGATATATCCCTAGATTTGTATTTCTAGTGTAGAAATAATTATGTGTGAATTAAGTTCTGACCTTATTACACATCTATCACTAGATTAGTATAGTTAGTATTCATTAAACGAGTCAAATTTAAGTTTGGAGATTATTGAGAATTTTTCTTGCAGAAGAAAGAACCATTTGAAATACCTGTCATACCTGCACCAACATTTGAAGTAGCATTACCTGTACTATTTTCTAAAGGAGTACAGAACACAAATGCAGATATGGATGTAAATGTAGTAGTGTAAACTCCGCTAGCAGGAGGAGCTGGGTTCGTAGGAGCTGATCCGTCAGAGAACCAGGTGCCCACCATTGCGGTCGGATAACCTGTACCAGGAGCATAGTTAGCTTCCATAGCTGATGCCATTGCGCTTATATCTTCTTTCCTTTTCGCGTCTCTTGCCTTGGATTGAGTACCTGAGAAGATGGTCATTCCTACGACTCCGAGAATAGCTAAAATTACTATGACTACTAAAAGTTCAACTAGTGTGAAACCTTTTTGATTATTTTTTGTTTTGGGCAGTAATTTGTTCATGTTTTATTTTCTGTCTTACTTATTATTTCTTTAATTTCTTTGTCCTGTCAATAGATCAATTTTTCTGATCTTATTTCCTTTTCCTCTTCTTCTCTCTTGCTCTTTAATAATTAAAACACATCCATATGTATTGACGTCAATGGGTAATATTGTAACTATTCAGCTCTTCCCAGTAGCTCCTTTAACCAGCATTGTTTGAAGAGT